>SVUF01000030.1 GCA_015063395.1 Oscillospiraceae bacterium | reverse complement strand
CCTATGAGCTTTTTGATAGCCTTGAATTTGATGGCGGATACGTTGAATATAATCTTTCCCATGGACTTGAAATCAAAGTGAAAAGCACCAAGCAAGGCATAAAGTTCATAAAGCTTCGTTGGAACGAGACTATAAAAAACGATATCAAGGTACTTGGGGATGCTTGGGAAAGAGGATATGGAGATCTTGAGTGGAAAGCTCCCGACCCCGAAAGAAATATGCCCTGGTACATGGCTTTTTCCAACGGCTCCGACTCCTGTCTTGACTATACAGGCAGACTTACACAGTGCTTTGGCGTTGGAGTTCAGCCCAATGCCTTGGCTCTTTGGAAGCAGGACAGCAACGGTATTGAGCTTTGCCTTGATGTACGCAACGGCTGTCTTCCGACCACCCTTGGCAACCGTGTGCTTTATTGTGCCACCGTATATTTTGAGGATTACCGTAATATCAGCGCATTTGAAGCCCTTGAACACTTTTGTGATATAATGTCACCATCTCCTGTTCTTGCCGATCATGTGGTTTACGGCTCAAACAACTGGTATTACGCCTACGGAAACAGCTCCCATGACGATATTATTTCCGATTCCCGTTTTGTTGCAAATATGTGCAATGGAAACGTAAATATACCCTATATGGTTATTGATGACGGCTGGCAGCCAAACTCCTGTGATGCCCCTTGGGATCGCGGAAATGACGGCTTTCCCGACATGGCATCTCTTGCCGAGGAAATGAAAAGGTTGGGCGTTCGCCCCGGAATTTGGGTCAGATACCTTATAAACGGTCAGAACAACGAGCCACGAAAGGTTGACACCTTCCCTGAGTATTGGTACAGCGAAAGAAATGACAAGACCCTTGACCCCTCGCACCCCGAGGTTCTTGAATATGTTGCAGAAACTACAAAAAGGCTCACTCTTTGGGGGTATGAGCTGATCAAGCACGACTTTTCCACATTCGATATTTTCGGTATTTGGGGATTTCAGACCAAGGACCATATGGCAAAGGGTAATTGGGGATTTTATGACAAAACCAAAACCACTGCCGAGATCATTAAAAATCTTTACAAGACCATCAAGAACGCTGCAGGAAATACAGTGATCATCGGCTGTAATGCCATGGGGCATCTTTGCGCAGGACTCCATGAATTTAACCGCACGGGAGACGATACAAGCGGATTTGATTGGGGCAGAACCAAGAAAATGGGAGTCAATACCCTTGCCTTCCGACTTTGCCAAAACAATAGATTTTTTGGCGCTGACGCAGACTGCGCAGGAATTACGGAGCATATTGATTGGAATAAGAACCGTCAATGGCTGAAGGCTCTTTCAAGAAGCGGATCATGCCTTTTTGTTTCCTGTAAGCCAAACATACTTGACGCAAATCAAAGCGCAGAGCTTAAAGATGCGTTTCTTTTTGGATCCAAGCAAACCGACCGCCTCATTCCTCTTGATTGGATGGAATCCAAAACTCCCGAAAAATATCTTCTTAACGGTGAATTAATAAAATTTGAATGGTAAATCTATGAAAACTTATGCACCAAATTACTACGGGCAATTTCACTGCATCGCTGATAAATGCCGCCACTCATGTTGTGTCGGGTGGGATGTATATATAGACTCCGACACGGTAAGAAAATACAATGGCTTGACGGATAAGCTTGGAAAACGCATAAGATCATGCTTAACAGAAAATGACGACGGTATCTGCTTTTCCATGACCGAGGACGGCAGATGCCCGTTTTTAAATGATAAGGGTCTTTGCGAAATTATAATCGAAAAGGGTGATGAATATATTTCCGAAATATGCTCTGAGCACCCAAGATTTTACAACGAATTTTCCCACCGCATTGAAACGGGCTTGGGTCTTTCCTGCGAGGAATGCGCAAGGATCATTCTTTCTCAAGCTGACAAAACGTTTTTGGGGATCCTTTCAGTTGATGACGAAGAAGAATGGGAGCCCTTTGAAATAGAAAAATACGCACTCGAAAGCCGTGACAGGATCTTTGATATCCTTCAAAACAGAGATCTTTCCATTGAAGACAGAATTGGTGAGGTTATGCGGCTTTTTGAAATGCGTGAATCTACACCTGATATTAACGTAATTTACAAGCTTCTTTTCCCCCTTGAGCGTCTTGACCCCTCCTTTGACTCAACTCTTGAGGATCTTGTACTTTACGGAAGCCTTTTGCCCATAAATGAACTTGAAATTCCTTTTGAAAAGCTTATTCTGTATTTTATCTACAGGCATTGCTATAAAGCCGAAACGGAAACTGATTTTAAGGCAATCGTTCATTTTGCCTTTTTTGGCTACTACGCCGTTAAAGGCTTTTGTAATGCCAAAATCAAGAAAAACGGAGTCTGCTCCTTTGAAACGCTTTGCGACCTTGCAAGACAGTATTCTGCAGAAATCGAGTATTCTGAGGACAACACATCTGCGCTCATCGATTATTTTTACGATCTTTATCCCCTTGAATAATTTTTTATTTAACCTATTGACAAATTCAGACTATTGTGATAGTATATACTATAGTAATAGTCTGGAGGTTATACTATGAAAAAATTACTATCATTGGCTCTTATATTTTTACTGAGCCTTGCTTCATGCTCTGCAAACCCAAACGTAACCACAACACCGACCCCCGATCCATTATATCAAAAGTCCCAACCCTTTGGAACTGTCCCCCGGGAGTTTTTAAAGATCACTTCGGATAATACTTTCAACGACGGAGTTGCCTTTTCTGACAGAGTGCTGAAATACACCGAGGATGAAAACTCATACACAGTTGTTGCGTATGATCTTTACGGCAAGGTGCTTTCAAGCACTACAATAGATAAGCTTTCAAATCGGGATATCACTGCTCTTACGGCAACAAGCGACGGCGGATTTTTGGTAACCGTTGGCTTTCGGGAATCATATCTCGTGTCCGTGGGCAAATGGGCAAGTGAGCTTGGAGTGTCCTCCAAAATTATTAAGTGTAACCAAAACGGTGACATAATTTGGGAAAGAGAGCTTGAGGATCTTGAAGACGGTACTCTTGAATACTGCATCGAAAAGGACGGATCCTACTATTTTTTCGGAGAAATACAAACCCCCGAAACCAAAGTTACGGGAGTTTATTCTCCAACGGATATTCATATTCTGAAGCTTGACTCCCAAGGTAAAACAGTTGAAAGTAAGCTTATTGGCGGCAGTGACTACGATACCCTATACTACGCCCAAGACTCACAAAACGGATTCACCCTTTATACGAGAAGCCAATCCAAGAACGGCAACTCCTTTTCAATAGATACCTTGACAATTGAGCTTTCCGCCGATCTTGAAGAGCTTTCAAAGGAGAATACAGAAGCAATTGTATATCCCACATATCTCGGTGTCATTGGTGGCAAAGCAGTTTCCACCGCTGATGTTGAAAATATGTTTGACGATACCATCGGTCATCCCGAGCTGATAATAGATTACGGTGATTTTTACTTGATGGTATCGGATAATCCCACGGATATTTACAATAAACTGCCCTTATCTATGAGTTCCTTGCTGTTTTATTGGGAAACCGTATATTCTGCCTATGACAAGGACGGTAAGCTTATCTGGAGAACTGCCGTTGACTCAACTCCCGACTATGATCAACTGAATGGTCAGCTTGGAAATCTGCCTATAGTGGCAATTGAATAAATCATGGAGGATTCATATGAAAAAACGATTATTGATTATCATATCAATTATCTGTATTGCCCTTTTGGTTTCCTGCAACGATAATACACCGGGTCCCCTACCGTCAACCACAACCGACAACAGTGTCACTCACGTTGGAAAGATCCCCGAAGAATTTGAAAAAATAGTAGCCGAGGATTTGTTTGCCGATGTGGTGGCATATTCCGACAGGGTATTGTCCTACGTGAAAACCGATGACAGCCTAAGGCTTACAATGCACGATTTTTACGGAAATATTATTTCACATCACGAAGCTCCCATTGATAAGGGCGATTATCCCTCTACATTTTCTGCTACCTCTGACGGCGGATTCATATTTGCCATCAAAAAGGATTCATCATTCCTTGCGGATGAGGACAGGTGGTATTCTGCTTCAAGAATTATAAAATGTGATGCCCGAGGAAATCTTATGTGGGATATTATTCTTGATGACCCTGATAAAACTAATGATTATTGCTTTATTCTTGAGGATACTACCGGGTATTATCTGATAGGCACTACTCAAGACTATCGGAGGATGGACGGTGGCGGATTTGTATTGACAAAAGACGATATCCGCATTTTAAGGCTTGACAAAAACGGCAGTATTTTGGAAACAAAATCCATTGGATCTCAAGGGTATGATTCCATTTCCTATGCCGAAATAAATAACGGTGGCATCAGACTTTACGTATATGCGGCTTCAGATGATGGCGATTTTCAAAGTAAGGGACAATGGATCGTTGATTTGAACTCCCTGCTTGAAATTACGGACATAAAAAATGAATATTTTATTTTTTACAGCCACGATTACCGCAATAATCTCGGGACGATTAACGGAAAAACGATTTCCACCGCACAGATCTCGGATTATAAAAATTTTGACGGCGGGGATATATCCTGTATTATGGACTACGGTGACTTTTATCTTGTGGTTTCAACCAATATTGTAAAAAAATATAAAACACCTCCGTGGGTAAACATTGATTCATGGTACTATACAGAAACGGTATATTCTGCCTACAACAAAAATAAAACCCTTATCTGGAGAACTGCCGTTGACTCCACACCAAACTATGAAAAATATCTCACAAACAACTGAATATTTCAAGAAAGAGGAATTTATGGAACTTAAACTTTTTGACAGTGAACTGAAGGTTATGGAGCTAATATGGGACTTGGAGCCTGTCAGCGCAAAGGATCTCAGTCTTTATGCTGAGGAAAAATATCAATGGAACAAAAATACCACATATACGGTGATCAAAAAGCTTGAATCAAAGGGGTATATAAAGAGAAATGACCCCGGTTTTGTTTGCACCTCTCTCATCTCCAAAAGCGAGGTTCAGAAATCGGAAACGGAAGGTCTTATCAACAGGCTTTTCGGCGGTTCAAAAAAAGCCCTTTTCTCTTCGCTGATTGAAAATGAAAGCCTTACAAGCTCCGATATTGAGGAGCTTCGTAGGCTCATCGATAAAAATTAATTATGGGTAATGTATTTTATTGGGTACTTAACATGAGCATTCTTGCCTCCCTTTGCGGATGCCTCATTTTGCTTATTCGTACCGTCAAGAAGCTGCCCCGCAGGTTTTTTGTTTTTTTCTGGGCAATACCGCTGTTTCGCTTTCTTGTACCGGTTGCTCCTGCCACAAGGTACAATCTTGTCCGTCTTATTACCCTGATCCACGGAAAAAGCGTCATCGTTCCGCAAACCGAATTCTTCGGTAACCTTTCTATTACGAACAGTATTCTTGGGGCAGAAAGCTATTTTCCTTTGGTATATAAAACAGATTTTTTAAAAAAGCTCTTTGATGCTTTCGGCACTGTCTGGCTGGTTGTTGCCCTTGGACTGATCTTTACGTTTTTTCTGATATATCACATTACCTCAAGGGAGCTCAGATCCGCAACACTATTGAGGGATAATATTTACGTCAGCGACAAAATAAACTCCCCTGCCCTTTACGGTATAATCAAACCGAAAATCGTGGTGCCGCCCCATTTTATTGACGATGGACTTGATTATATAATTCTTCACGAGAAGGCGCATCTTAAAAGGGGTGACAATTTGTTCAGGATCATCGCTTTTTTGACAGCGGCTATCCACTGGTTCAATCCTCTTGCATGGTTGTTTTTAAGGCTTTTTTATGCCGATCTTGAGCTTGCCTGTGATGAAACGGTTATTTCCTCAATGACCCCACAAGAAAAAAAGAAATACGCCCACACCCTTGTTTCAAGCGTTGAAAAGGCAAACATATTTGCTTCAACCTTTGGAGGCGCAAAAATCCGTCTCAGAATTGAAAACATCTTTTCCTATAAAAAGCTGTCCTTGATCTCAATTGCGGCTTTCGTTCTCTTTCTTTTGGGAATATGTTATTTTCTCACGACCAATTCCCTATAATGAAAACACCATCAAGCAGAGTTACTTTTAAAAAACTGCTTGATGGTATTTTTTTAGGTTGTCGGATGCCGCTCCTTTTGATTCTCAAAATACTCCTCGTAGCCCTTAACCTCTATGGCAGGAACATATGTCACACCGTATACAAGCTTTCCGCTTTCATAAGTATCAATATGTTTATAGAAGGCATAGAACGGAAGATACTCCTTAGCTATTCCCTCTTTAGAATCCCTGAAGTTGAAGTTGACTATTTGTACATAATCGTAGTCCTCAAAATCCACGGCTTCCTGCATACTCATGCATATGGGACAGCTGTGACCGCCAAATACATAACCCTTCTTCAGATATTCCTCCGCTTCGGCAAGAGTTATCATTTTCGCCTTCGTCACTTCTTTTACAAGATCCTCGGCGTCGACTCTTCGTTCCACGTATCTTATAGTTGCATCCGTTAAAAAATCTTCTGTTTTTTCACTGAGGTCTTTCCCATAAGGCTCGTCAAAATTAATTTCTACGTAACTTGACAAAGGCTTGATCATGCCATCTTGGATCACATATCTGTCCAAGGGATGTGCATTATAAAATGTTATACGAAGGTTACCTACCCCGCATTTTGAACCGCCGTCATAATACCGATCAATATAAATATCACTGAAGCTTTCACCAAAAATCTCAAAAAGCTTTTCCTTGATCTTCGCAAGATCCTCAACAAGCTCTTTATCGTTTTTCATTTGATCGACCTCAATTCTGACATCCCCAAGAATAATCGGCTCGGATACATCGGCATTGGAGGTTCTGGTTATATAAATAGAATTTGAAACACCTTGACTGATATAAAAATCATAATCCTCATACCTCGGTGTTTTCTCATCTTCATTATCCTCTTCAGTCTTTTCATCGGTAGGAACGGGTAAGATCGTTTCAGCATAATCTTCAGTTGAAGGAGTAGCTTTTGATGCTCCTTCATATTCTATTCCTTTTTCCTTGAAATAATCATATAGAACCTTATCGGTAACAGCACCTATTTCTTCATCGCTTAAATTCTCCGCTTCCTTAAAAAAACGTGAAAGTATGCCGCTTGTGAAGGATATTATTTCTTCATCATTATGTTTAACATTTTTTTGAATCTCACGGATATAAATAGGAATATATTCACTGTATTCAACCTCGCCTATATTCAAATATTCAGAAGATGGAACGTATATCTTTTCATAAGCATTGGTAGCAATTCCGTTTGTTGCCCCAAAGCACCTTCCGATTTCCTCTGCCGTATACACATGGGGTGTCAGAACGAACACAATCATTAAAACAATTGCCGCAACACAGGCAACCGATGCAGTCCAAATTGAAGCAAGACCTGCTCTGATCCTTTTTGACGGAACGGCTTTGTCGGGGTCGGCTTCTTTTATGTATTCATCATCAAGATACGCCATCGCTTCAACGATTTTTTTCATATCTCTATTCCCTCCTTTTTTAGATATAGGGCAAATCTTTTTTTAGTTCTTGAAAGTATGGATTTTACCGTCCCCTGCGGTATCTTGTAGTCCTCGGCTATATCCTTTATACTGCTCATATACCAATATCGGCGGACAAAAATCACTCTCGTTTCCCTTGGAAGAGCTTTTACAAAAGAATTTACCGCATCCCTCAGGGTGATTTCTATAGCAGGATCAAAACCGTCTGCCGAAAGAACTCCTTCAAGCTCATCAAGGGGAACTCTTGCTGTATTATTTCTTTTCTCCGCTCTTTGAAAAGCATATCGGTTAAGGGCAAGGTTTCTTGTGATCCTTCCCAAAAACGACGAAAAAACTCGGGGTATTTGGGGCGGTATACTTTCCCAAGCCTTCATATAAGTATCATTTACACATTCCTCCGAATCCTCATCGGAATATAAAATATTATAGGCAATCGTTCTGCAGTATTTTCCGTATTTATATCCGTTTCCTTTATGGCATCCTCCGAGCGTTCAAAATACAGATCTATTATTTTACTGTCTTCCATCTTGTCACCTCATTTCCTTGTCAACTATATTGACAGATTTTATTTCACTTTGGTTGCACTTCTCTAAAATTTACATTTATCCTCTTGATACAACCTTCTGAGTAATATACAATATTCCTATAGAAAGGGGGATTATATGAAAAAAACGAATCGTTATGGAGCTTTTGAAAATCCCTTACATATTTACGCCATATTTGGTCTTGCTATTGCTGTTGTCTGCTTTTTTATCTTTGTTTTAAATTACACATATGCCTACGATGATCATGCTGACGGCGGTGGGTTTATTCCTCCGTCATTGGGTGTTATCTTTTACCATTTTATTGCCGCTTTGATTTTTGCCGCAACAGCATTTCTTATCAAATCAATCATAAAAGACAAACTGAATTTTATCCCTCTTTTGATCGTCGCTTTGGTTCTGCCCGTCGTATGCTATATTGTAAATTACAATACTCTGAAAAAAGACGGTTCTTTCCATTTCCTTGTTGATGAAGGAGGAGTGTTCCATTTCATCGTCATAGGTGACTACGATTTTGACGGCGTCAACGATAAGCTTAACGAAATTCAGAATAACCAGCAAATTTCAAGTTCAATCACAGGCTCTTCCTCCGGGAAGATAGCAAATATCTACGCCCGTACAACGGTAGTCGGACAAAAAATTGACGGAGCATTCTGCTCCGAAAGAGCCGAAGACGTTGCCTCTTCACGGTTTGTACTTCATATTCCCAAGAACACTTCCAATATTAAATCAATTGAGCTTGAAATAAAACTCACTCCAGGTATTACCCATGATAAAATTTCTTTTTTTATTATTGAAAATGATAATGAAATACCTTTGAGCTTTGATGTCAATAATAGCAAAAATATTGTCATCACTTTTGATAAGGATCTTTACGGGAAGTATCAGGGCTCTTCTGATCAAGAGTATTTTGAGGTTTATATCAAATACGTTATAAAAGAATGACTAAACAAATCGGAGCTGTAACTACTCATGCGAGTTCTTACAGCTCCTTTCATTATTGGACAAATTCTATTTTACACTGCGAATTCTTATCGTCGATTATAAGCTCCTCTGCCTTGGGAACTCTGATATATCCCGAAGTGGGATTTTTTATGCTTATTACAGGCGTTGTGATCTCTGCTTCAACATCTGATTTTTCAAATGCAAAATCCGCTCCTGCCATTTCACAGTTTATAAGCTTCAAGCCCTTGCAGTAACAAAATGGCTGAGTACCCGATATCTTACAGTTTATAAACGTAATGTTCTCCGCATACCATGCAAGATACTCGCCGTTTACTGTACAGTTCTTTACAGTTACGTTTTTTGCGTGCCAAAATGCATCCTTGGTATTGAGTACACAGTCCTCAAAATCGGAATTTTCTATGTATTGGAAAGAATACTTACCGTTCAGCTCTACTTTTTTGAAATTTAGAGCCTTGCATCTCATCATAAAATATTCACTTTTTACCTTGGTATCGGTCATGTCAACCCCATCGTTGAACCACCCGAATTCCGTGGAGTCGATACTGCAATTGTCTATCTTTACGTTTTTACATTCCCTGAGAGCTTTAATTCCGTGAAGCTTTGAATTTGTAATTTCAATATTCTCCGAATACCAAAGTGCCGCGCGGCATTTGTCGGTAAGCTCAGTGTCGTCAACAATAAGATCCACATCGTGCCAAAAAGGATAACGAAGATTCCAGTAGCAACTCTCCACCCTTATATTTCGACTTTCCTTCAACGCGCTTTCTCCGTCTGCTTCGCCGTCAAATCTGCAATTTTTTACAACAATTCCGTCACTGCCGTAAAGGGCTCTTTCAGCGTCAAAAGTTTTGTTTTCTACAATCTTCATATTTTAATATTTCTGCCTTCTCACTTCTTTTTTGGTATTATATCACTTTGGAAATATATTGTCAACCCTTGATTTTAACTTTGAAATGTGATATTATAGAGATATAAAATAATTAAAGGAGCATATTTATGGAATTACATGAACTGTTTGCAAAGCACAGGATCGCATCGCGATGGATCCTCTTGATCGTTGATTTTCTGCTTGTTATCGGTCTTCGATTTATGGGAATTCCCACGGCTGTTCTTCTTTTGCTCTATTTATCAAATATGGTGATTATTTATTTTTATGTTGATGTTTACCCCCCTTTTGTCATTCAACTAAAAGACATAAAAAACATGAACGATGACTGCGATCCGTTTCCCCTTCTCAAAAGCTCTGAAAGACTTCTTTCATATAATTTATCCACAATTTCGCGAAGAACGGTTCTCATAAATTACTGTGTTGCCTTGCGCAATACAGGGGACTATGAAAAGGCATATGAGCTTTTGAAATCCATTGACCTACATGCTTTGAACGAAAAGGATTATATGATAAGATGCATCCTTCTCAACAATCTTGCGGACATCTGTGCTCTTCTTAAAAAGGAAGATGAGGAAGTATATTACCGTAGAACCTTTTTTGAGGTCTATGATAAAATGCCCGAGGGAGCTAACAAAAAAAGCCTTTTTAATTCCCATATGCTTACACTTGCGGATCGTGCCTTCCATGACGAAGAATATGAAAAATGCATTGATATCCTTAAAGATTATAAGCCCCTTAATAAAGAAAATGACATCTCGGTATCGCTGTTTAAGGCTCAGATTTATTTGAAGCTGGACGAAAAGGAAAACGCTGTTCATCTTCTCAACCACGTAATTACAAACGGCAACAAGCTTTACTCCGTTGTGGAGGCAAAAAAGCTTCTTGAGGAAATTGAATAAAACACTAAAATTACAATTATACTTGATATTTTCGATGAAATGTGATATAATCAATATGTAAAATAATAAAATGTAAAGGAGATTTGAAAATGGCAGTATTTAAGGTTACAAAAGATAATTTTGACGAAGTTAAGACAAGCAACAAAACAGTTCTCATTGATTTTTATGCAGATTGGTGCGGCCCCTGCAGAATGGTTTCTCCCATTATCGACGAGATCGCAAATGAGCGTCCCGACGTTCTTGTTTGCATGGTCAATGTGGACGAAGAGCCTGCTCTTGCACAAATGTTTGATATTTCAAGTATTCCCACCATTGTTGTTATGAAAAACGGCGAGGTCGTCAACACCTCCATCGGAGCACGTGCAAAACCCATCATTCTCTCTTGGCTTGACTGATCTCTTTGTGGTTTTCTATGGAACGCATTTACGATGTTATAATTATTGGCGGCGGTCCCGGAGGTTACACCTGCGCTCTGTATGCCGCAAGAGCAGGACTTGATACCCTCATAATAGAACGTATGTCTGTTGGCGGTCAGCTCACTCTCACGGGCACGGTGGACAATTACCCCGGCTTTGATGAGGGGATTGAAGGAATTGAGCTTGGCGCAAAAATGCAAAAGGGTGCTGAACGGTTTGGTGCCGAAACTTTTTACGACGAGGTTATATCAGTTGAGCTTTCGGGCGATATAAAAAAAATCAATGCATATTCGGGAGCTTTCCTTGCAAAAACAGTTGTCATTGCAACAGGGGCAAATCCCCGTGAGCTTGGTCTTGAAAACGAAGCCAAAATGACCGGCAGAGGTATTCACTACTGCGCACACTGTGACGGAAGATTTTATAAGGACAAGGTTGTTGCAGTTGTTGGCGGCGGTAATTCCGCTGTTTCCGATGCGCTGTATCTTTCAAGACTTGCCAAAAAGGTATATCTTATCCACCGCAGAGACACCTTGCGTGCAACAAAGATATATCACGACTCAATTATGAAGTCGGAAAATATTGAATTTATATGGAACACAACCGTTGAATCTCTCATCACAGATAAACGTGTTACGGGAGCAATTGTCAAAAATGTCACAACGGGTGAGTTTTCCGAGGTTATGTGCGACGGCATATTTGTAAGCATTGGCAGAGATCCCGCAACAAAGCTTTTTGAAGGCATTCTCGCCCTTGATGAAAACGGATATATCATCGCCGATGAATCTACAAAAACCAATATCGATGGAGTTTATGCCGTGGGAGACGTGAGAACAAAGACCTTGCGTCAAGTCGTTACTGCCGTTTCCGACGGAGCTACTGCCGCACATTTTGCAGAGGAATATATTTCAAACAAGTGAGGCTGTAAAAAAAGGCCGGACCGCAAATGTCACCTCTCGCCGTACTTAGTATGACTTCGGGATCCATTTGCCCATTCTGAAGCTTTTTTTCCTGTCCCCATCAATAATGGAGCTGTAAAAAACTCAAACCGAGTTTTTCACAGCTTCATTTTTATATTTTAAACTGTCAGTCTATTGACAAAGCACCTTTTGTGTGATACAATTGTGATACAGTCATATAAGGCTTGGAGGCTACTATGTTTGATCCTGATATCTATGAAAAATATTCTAAAATAATCAAAAGAATAAAAATTTGCCGTGTTCTTCTTACCATTTTTACTGTTGTTGCAGTTTTTGCTACCCTGATCCTATCAGGGCTAATTACAATAAACGGCAGTACTGTTGTAAAAGAAGGCTTGTCCCTGCCCATTACGCTTTTGATTATTGTACTTCTTTTAATTGTTACGGTATTTGTAGCCGCATTCATTAACATGCCCATAATCAACGCCCTATATTTCGAATGCGATCCTGAAAAAAGCTTTGTTTTGTCAGAAAAGCTTTTAAGCGGCTCACAACAAACGCTTTACTTGACACAGGCGCTTCTCGCAATGGGTAAATTTACTCTTGCCATGAATCACTTGCGGATACTCATTGACAAGAGCAAAAAAACCGATCCCGATCTCATTTTCCAAAAGGCAGGAATTGAGTTCTTCACGGGCGATTATGATTCGATGAAAACGAGCATTGATCAGTTCCTTGAATACCGAAGGAATTGCAAGAACACAAACAAAAAGCAAAGTTCCATTTTGGACAAATGTTCCACTGTTCTCATGCTCTTTTCTGCAATTGCAGAAAACGACCGCGAAAAAATCAAAATACTCGGAAAGGCTGTTGAGCCATGGACAGATTATAAGCTGACAACAGTCTATGTTGCCTACCTCAAGGGTATTTCCGCTCATTTAACAGGCGACAAATTGGAAGCGATCTATCAGCTTTCATACATCATCAAAAATTATGACAAAACCTTTATGGCTCCCCTTGCAAGAGATATTATTTCAAGCTACGACAACGATCAAAACGGAGGGATCTGAATGACAAACAACAATACTTTTAAGCTTTTGATTACTATTGGTATAATCCTATTATTCGTTGCATTTATTGTATTCAATATACTGTATACGACCACTGAAAACATTGTTTTCGGTATTATAGGAACCGTCACTTTTGCGCTGATAAAATATCCGTTATGCTTGAAAATCTCCTATGGACTTGCAAAAAACAACTTAAATGAAAACACCAAAAGATTCTTGGCTGCAGTGTCGGCAGGAATTTTTGCTTCCTTCTGCTTTGAAATTGCAAGAATTGTCGTTTCGCCCGGTGAAAACCTCGGAGTCCTGCTTTTCCCTGTTATGATCCCCGTTTTAATATGGGCTTACATTTACTATTTTTCCAAAACCGCAAATAATAAAAAAGGCATGGTCATATCCTTTTTAGTTGGTATTCCCCTTTTGCTCCTCAGTATTTATTTTGAAGTCTACGATTTCTTGTATTGAATAACATACACAGAATTATGGAATTGATTTTTTCATATACAAATTACCTTGACAAAAACACCTTCAATTGATATTATATACACACAAGAATTTAGGAGAGGTATAACATATTATGAATAAAACAACAAAAAAACTACTATCAGGTTATATGGCGGCTCTTATGCTTATAGCTTCTCTTGCTTCATGCAATACAGATCCTGCACCAACTTTAACAGATCCTGCAGCAACCGCTTCCACATTACCGGAAACTACAACTGCCAAAAATACTGAAATTACCCAGAGTAACCTAAAAACCGATCTTGTTTTCACTGATCTTGGAATTACTGACCATGCAGAGCTTTCACGCTTGGCGGCAACAGAAGGAATGGTACTCCTCGAAAACAAAAATTCAAGTCTTCCTTTGAAAAAAGGAAGCACAGTTGCTGTTTTCGGAAAAGGTCAGATAGATTTTTATAAAGGAGGTACAGGCTCCGGTGATGTAAATGCCCCCTATGTTATAAACCTTCTTGAAGGGCTGAAAAATAAGGCCAAGGAAGGAAAAATCTCTATATATCAACCTCTTGCCAATCAATATTTGCTTAATTCCTCATACACACCAAATAATGTCATGTACAGTCAGGCAGCGTCAGCCTCTGACACTGCAATTGTGGTGATATCACGCAATACCGGAGAAATGTATGACCGTAAAAACAGCAACGGAGACTATGGTCTTTCTCCGCAAGAGCAAGCTATGATCTCAAGCATTATTTCTGCAGGCTTTGAAAACATTTGTGTTGTACTCAATGTACCCGCAATTGTTGATGTTTCATTTATGGAAAAATATCCTGAGATTGATTCTCTGCTTCTTGCTTGGCAGCCGGGTATGGAAGGCGGTAATGCTGTTGCTGATATTCTTTGCGGTGATGCCAATCCCTCAGGTAAGCTGACAGATACTATTACAACTCAATACAAGCACTATCCGACTGCTATGTACTTTAATAAAATTGCGGACAGAGAGCAATATTCCGAAGATATTTACATCGGTTACCGCTATTTTGAGACCTTTGATCCTAATTATGAAAAGGTTAAATATGAATTTGGATACGGTCTTTCCTATACAACTTTTTCAATTGACAATGTAAAATTTGAATGTGACGGACTTTATATTCGTATTACAGCTGACATCAAAAATGTGGGGTCTGTTGCAGGCAAGGAAGTTGTTCAGGTATACTATTCCGCTCCTCAGGGAGAGCTTGGAAACCCTGCAAGAGAACTTGCGGCATATGCCAAAACAAAGCTTTTAGCACCCGGTGAAAGTGAGACCGTTGTAATGTCCTTTGCAGTTTCTGACATGGCAGACTATGATGATGTCGGTCACGTAGCAAAAGCTGCCTATGTACTTCTCAAAGGCGATTATAAATTCTTTGTAGGCAATTCCGTCAAGGATGCAAGTCTCAAAGGAGTCAGATATACCTATACAGTTAAAGAAAACAAAATAACCCAACAGCTTACAACACAGATGCAGCCCGACAAGCTGACAAAACGTCTTAAAGCTGACGGAACAACCGAAAGTCTGCCTTCATATGTCAACGGAATTGAAATTTCGAAGGCTTCCGTCATTGAGTCCGGAGAATACTATTCCGCTTCACATCCCGTTGTATATACATACAGCGGTACTTCTGACATGGTCACCGGAATCTCTTCCCTCAAAGAAAATGAGAGTCTTGTCTATAACCTAATATGTCCGCAGGATGGTGAATATAAGCTCGTATTATATCTTGCTGCAACAGGCAACACAAAATTTGACGACGGTCTTTATGTCAGACTTCAGGACAACACCAAGATATACCTTGATTATACCTGCTCGGGCGGTCTTGGAAAACTTGCTGCCACTGAGGAGATTGTACTTAATCTCAAAAAGGGAAATAATATTATTACACTTTTAAACAATAATATAAATAAAACCTTCATATTCTCCCATATGATCATCTCGGCACCGGGACATGAAACCTCGGAGCTTGAATACAAAAAAGAAATTACCGCTTTTCCAAAAAACGATAAAACTGTGACTTCCTTTGTGGAGGTTTACAATAATCCCGATCTTCTTGATGAATTTGTAAACGGCTTGACAATTAATGAGCTTACCGAGCTTCTCGTAGGTCACAGTGCAACTGTGTCGGGGGGGACAGGTACAATCGGAGCACTCTCCGCTCTTGATGTTCCCGGGGCAAACACCGCTGACGGCCCTGCGGGACTCAGACTCAGCCAGCCTCAAACAGCTTGGCCAATCGGTACTCTTATGGCATGTACCTATAACCTTAACCTTGTCTATAATGTGGGCGTAGCAATCGGACAAGAAATGCTAAATAATAATGTAGACATCTGGTTAGCTCCCGGTATGAATATTCACCGCGATCCCCTTTGCGGTCGTAATTTTGAGTATTACTCTGAAGATCCCTACGTTACAGGCATGACAGCGTCTGCAATTACTCTCGGCGTTCAAAGCAAGGGAGTTGGTGTGATGATCAAGCACTTTGCTCTGAATAACCGTGAAACTAACCGCTTTTACTGTGACTCAAGATGCTCCGAAAGAGCTATCAGAGAAATTTATCTCAAAGGCTTTGAAATATGTGTTAAAACTGCTGAGCCATGGGCAATAATGTCTTCTTACAACAAGATAAACGGCATTTGGGCAAGTGAAAATGAGGATCTCCTCACCAATATACTTAGAGGCGAATGGGGATTTGAAGGCATTGTCTCAACCGACTGGGGCAACAAGGCAGGAAAATTCCGTGAGGTTGGAGCAGGTAATGATGTATCAATGCCGGGCGGCGACACTAATGCCACAAAAGCTGCATATTATGCAGGATACATTACGCTTGAAGATCTGAGAAACTCTGCCACAAGAATTTTGAAAACTGTTTTGAAATCTCCTGCCATGAAAAAAGTTGCAGACCCCGAGGCAGTCCTTATTCCCAAGGATAAGGCAGTAAGGATCAAGGCAGTTGATTGGGTCAAAAAAGCTGACCGTATCGGAAGCGAGGTCTGCGAGGATGTTGACGGCGGAAACAACCCTAAGTTTACTGAAGTCAACACTTTCCTAACCTACAGAGTTGAAGCTGAAGCAGAGGGCAAATACCTCTTTAGTTTTCGTCTTGCTTCACCAAACGGCAACGGTGCCTTTGATCTTTACGTTGACGGTAAAAAAATCGGCAACTATAAGATTGGAAAGAATACAGGCGGTTGGCAAAGCTGGGCTACCTTTGAGGACGTCCTTTCCTGTGATCTTTCCGAAGGAAAGCACGATATCAGGATCCAGTTCACCGCAGAACAGATCAATATAAACTGGTTTGAAATCGAAAAAAATAACTAAAACACATTAATCGGAATAATTTGAAACGGTTTAAGCGTGACAAATTATTCCGATTTTTTTAAAAACTATTGACAAAAAGGTCTATATATGGTAGACTTTAAGTGTAAAAAAATATTTGGAGGTTTTAAAAAAAATGAAAGAAATCAGACTTGGAGTTGTTGAAACACGTTTTGCAGATATCCTTTGGGAAAATGTACCGCTTCAAACCAAGGAGCTTATCAAGATCTGTGAAAAGGAGCTTAATTGGAAAAGAACCACCACATACACCGTGCTGAAAAAAATGTGCGACAGAGAGATCTTCAAGGTTGAAAACCGCTTGATCACCGCACTTGTAACCAAGGAAGAATTTTATGCTATACAAAGCGAAAAGTATGTTGAAAATGTTTATGAAGGCTCACTTCCCGCTTTTATCGCCGCTTTTACCTCTCGTCAGAAGCTCAGTGACGAGGATCTTTCCAAGATCATGTCAATGATCGATGACGCAAGAAAGGAACAAAAATGAATGATATTTTTTTAAAGGTTCTTGAGCTTAGTTTTTCGTCAAGCTTTATTGTTCTTGCCATCATTCTGCTCAGAGCTTTTTTGAAAAAAACACCAAAATGGATCTTTTGCTTACTTTGGGGACTTGCGGGAATACGTCTTGTACTTCCCTTTTCCCTTGAAAGCATATTCTCCCTTGTGCCCACAATGCCCGTTTCCTCCACATCCGTTCCAAGCGGAGTTGAAGGGCATACCTTTCAAACAACGCAGATCTTTTCTGTAGTTTGGCTTGCAGGTGTTGCTGTACTTGCAGTTTACGGGATCCTTTCATATCTTCGTCTTTATATTCTCGTTCGTCCATCAATAAACATTGAGAACAATGTTTACATATGTGACTGTATTGACACTCCTTTTATTTTTGGTATCATAAAGCCAAGAATATATGTTCCCTCAAATCTTTCAAGGGAGCATATTGACTGCGCTCTTAAGCATGAGCTTGCCCACATTTCCCGTCTTGACCATCTTTGGAAACCCCTTGGCTTCATCATTTTTACTTTGCATTGGTTCAATCCGGTTGTGGTGCTTGGATATATACTTCTTTGCCGCGACATAGAAAAAGCATGTGATGAAAAGGTAATTTCCAAAATGGACAATGACAGCAAGCTTGATTATCTTGAATCCTTGGTTCTTTGCAGTGTCCACAGAAACATGGTATCCGTTTGTCCCGTAGCTTTTGGAGAGGTGGGTGTACGCTCACGAGTGAAGCTAATTATGAATTATAAGCGCCCCAGCATGTTTTTGCTTGTTCTTTGCATTGCTCTTTCGCTTGTAATTGCTCTTTGCTTCTTTACAAGTCCCAAGGTAGATGTTAACTCATATGACAGTCCTGTTGATTCTGCAGTCAATGATAATTCTGATAGCCAATCAAGCGACGAGGGATTTAATCCCTTCAAGAGCTATTCATACAGTGACAAGAATACATCATTCCCCCAGAAAAAAAAGATCTCTTCCCAAGACTCCAACAGCGGCAGCACTTATCCGTCATCTTACTACCCCAGCAGCTACGCTAATCAAAAATCTGTGGTTCAAAGCGAGCTTGATCGTTTTACCGGTAACAACACAGGCTCCGGTGTTCAAAACGTCCTTGACAGGTATAATCCGGGCTACATAACTCAAGGAAAAGCTCAAGTTCAGCCATCTATGCCAAAAAACATGATCTTACCTTGATATTACTATACAATGTGTTTTTTTAGGAGAAAAAAATGGAAATATTATTCAAAAACAAATTTGTCAGAAGCAAACAGATGCTGAAGGAGATTTACGCTTATTATTTTTTTAAGCGTCCGCTAATTATAGTCTGCGACATTTTGATTGCATTTTGCCTTTTAAACGAACTTATCTTCACATTTTTGCTTGAGTCCTTTGTTCCAAATCCCTATATATTTTTGGTAGCTATTGTTCTACCGGTACTGGAGTTCCTGCTTTACCGCATCAATGTCAATGCACAGACAAAAAGAGATCTGGAAACCTTCAAAAATCCTCCGACAATCGAAATTGCTTTCACCAACGACTGCATCACTCACAATGTGGCGGATACTTCAAACACCACCCTTGATTATTCTTCCATTAAGCTTGCAGTGGTTACAAAAAGCTGTATCGGTCTTATCACAAAAGCAAATTTGTTATACATGGTAAAAAAAGACAGCTTCACCGTAGGTAACCTCGATGATTTCTTGACTTTTATTAAAAGCAAGGGTATAAAGGTAAAAAACAAATAATTTTTTCAGATTATTATAAGAGAAGTAATCTCCACTAAAACAATAAAAAAGAGCTGTAAAAAAACTCAAAACCGAGTTGCTCCGTTGTCCTTAACGGAGAATTTGCGGACACAAAATATCGGCAGAGAAAACAAGTGTTTTCTCTGCCGATTTGTACTATATTGAAATGGTTGATGAAAATGAATGAACTTAAGAATCGTAATACCACTCGGTTGAAAGGTGCGGACTATAATCGAAATCAAGCAGTGTTTCTCACGATATGCACGAAAGAAAGGCGCTGTGTTCTTTCTCGTATTGTAGGGACCGGCGTCCTCGACGGTCCGCAAATCGAATTAACCCAATACGGAGAAATTGCGGATAAATACATCAAACAATTAAGTGATTTCTATGAACATTTGTCGGTCGAAAAATATGTCATAATGCCTAACCACA
>SVUF01000029.1 GCA_015063395.1 Oscillospiraceae bacterium | reverse complement strand
GTGGTGATGCTCATGATCGTGGCAGTGACATTCTTCATCGTGCTCATGGTGGTGATGCATCTCTTTTTCTGCTTCCTCGAGATAATGCTCCATGGTGTTTGTATGCTCGATGGCTTCAAGGATCGCCTTACCGTCAAGAAGCTCCCAATCCGTTGTTATAAGAGTTGCCTCGGCGTTACGGCTCTTTACAAGCTCAATTGCCGCTTGGAGCTTTTCTTCCTTGATGTTGCCTGTATGGCTAAAGATGATACAGCCGGTGCTTTCAACCTGATTGTTGAAGAACTCACCAAAATTCTTCATGTAAATACGGCACTTGGTGGCGTCAACAACTGTAACTGTTGCATTTATACTTGCATTTTTAAGCTCTGCCTTTTCAACTGCCGCAACAACATCGGAGAGCTTTCCCACGCCCGAGGGCTCGATTATAATTCTTTCGGGAGCATATTCCTCCATTACCTTTGCAAGCGCCTCTCCAAAGTCTCCTACAAGGGAGCAGCAGATACAGCCGGAATTGATCTCGTCAACGATGATACCCGCCTCCTGCATAAATCCGCCGTCAATTCCAATGTCTCCGAACTCGTTTTCAATGAGGACAAGCTTTTCTCCGCAATACGCCTCTTTTATAAGCTTTTTAATGAGAGTGGTTTTTCCTGCCCCTAAAAAGCCTGAAAAAATATCAATTTTTGTCATATATACACCTTCTTTTATTTGTTTTTATATGCTTCTTTTATTATACACATTTTACTCACCTTTCATAGTATCACAATTTTATTAATTTTTCAATATGTTTTTTATAATTTTTTGCTCATGGACTTTCTTCGGTCAATATGGGGTCAGTGGAATTTTTCAAAATATCTTATTATAATCATTGACAAAACACTTTTTTGAGTTTATAATGATGTTCTTGATTTAAAATAAATAATTATATAAGGGTACAGCCATGTCACTTTTCAAACAAGAAAAAGCCAAAAACGCATTTTTCATCGGGCTTCTTTGCTCGATCTCATATCTCGCCGTATACTTTGCAAGAAACATTCTCAGCGCAGTTTCTCCTGCCATGACCGAGGGAGGAGGCTTTGACAACGAATATATCGGGTCCCTTTCTTCCTTATATTTTATAACCTATGCCACAGGTCAGCTTATCAACGGAATTATAGGGGACAGGATCCCCGCTAAATTTATGATCAGCTTCGGTCTTATTTTAGGCGGTGTTTCCAATTTCGTGTTTTCTGCAGTATCCGTTACCTCTCCCAATGTTGCGCTGTATGTTTACGGCATGACGGGATTTTTCCTTTCCATGATCTACGCCCCAATGACAAAAGTCATTGCGGAAAATACAGATCCGCTCTATGCCCCGAGATGCAGTCTTGGGTATACATTTTCCGAGTTTTTCGGGTCGCCCCTTGCGGGAGTTGCCGCTGCTTTTCTTGCTTGGCAAAGCACCTTCCGTCTTAGCAGCGCCTTCCTTGGAATTATGGGAATTACCATTTTCTTGGTGTTCTCATTATTGGAAAAGAAAGGAGTCATCAAGCCTTTCGTTGCTCCTGAGGCTGAAAAATCGGAGAAAAAGGGAAAAATACATATACTTTTCAAGCACCGTATTGTAAAATTCACACTGATCTCCGTTGTGACGGGCGTTGTGCGAACAACTGTTGTGTTCTGGCTCCCAACATACCTTTCTCAAAATCTGGGATTTTCTGCCGAACACTCTGCCCTGATCTTCACCGCGTCAACTTTTGTCATGTCCTTCACGACCTTTATTGCGGTTTTCGTATATGAAAGACTTGGCAGAAGCATGGATCGCGCCCTGCTTTGCTTTTTCATTTCGGCGGCTCTGTTTTTCGGAATACTGTATGCTGTCAAAAATCCCGTAATCAACATAATCTGCCTTGTTCTTGCAATTATGTCCTCGGGCTGTGCCGCTTCTATGATCTGGGTGAGATATTGTCCCGGGCTTCGAGACACAGGAATGGTATCGGGAGTAACAGGCTTTCTTGACTTTGTAAGCTATATGTCCGCCTCAATTTCAAGTACTGTATTTGCAGATGCCGTTGGATCAATCGGTTGGAACGGTCTTATCCTTATTTGGTTTGGACTTATGGTTGTGGGAGTCGTAGTTTGCTTGCCTTATAAAAGAAAAAAACAAAAAGCGTAAATAAAAAGAGCTGTAAAAAACTGAGTTTTTTTACAGCTCTTAAAATTTATAGATTGACGAAAAATTCTTCTTGCTTTTCAAAAAAGCTTTGCCGCTGTTCATCGTTCATCAGGTAAAGCTTTTTAAGCTTTTTGAACACTCTTTTCCTCTTTGAAAGATACTGTATTCTGCCAAGCTGAAAGGGATATGTCAAAAAAAGTCCAAATGCGCCAAGA
Organism: Oscillospiraceae bacterium; assembly: GCA_015063395.1. Taxonomy (GTDB): domain Bacteria; phylum Bacillota; class Clostridia; order Oscillospirales; family CAG-272; genus SIG714. The sequence continues at coordinate 17,563 of SVUF01000029.1, read as the reverse complement.
TCAACCCCCTCAAAAAGCGACCAATTCCGAGCAAATTTTATGACCTCACGCCGATTGATGCCATACGCCTCCTCGGGCTTTAACCGTCCGTTTTTGTCCTCGGCTTCAAAGAAGACGTACATCATTGGGATAAGCTCACTGCTGAAGGCTGATTTGCCGCCGTGAACATAGGTTCTGTAGTTCAGCTTGATGCGGTCGTTATCTCGGGCATTGGTTACACGGTAACGACTGCTTACCCGAAGGATTATCTTCAATATTTCCGAAGCCAAGGATTCTGCTGTTTTTGTCAGGACCCTGTCAAACAAGCTTCTTTTTTCTCCTTCTTCGGAAGAAATTTCCATTTTAGGCGTTATGGGAACCACAGTAATTTCAAAATCACTGCTGTAAACCTCCAGCCCGATATACGTACTGTTGACATTCATGCTTTTGTTAGGGGCAAAAATGAAGAATTCGCGGCTGCCGCGGGAGTCATTTACAACGAATCTGCAGTCATATTCACTGTTGTTCAATGAAAAATCAATTCTCATACCATCACCTCAAGTAAATTATAACACACTGAGTTTTCATTGTCAACTGATTTTCCCATTGACAACCAAAGCCTATGATGCTATACTATGATCAATAAAAAACTACAGAAGGTGATTACATGTCAGAAAAATCAAAACGCGGTCTTTCCGTTGATGCGCCCATACTCCACGATCCCATGCTATACCTGCCATCAATGGATCCGTTTTGCCCTCCAACCTTTCACAGCGATCTTATGCATTATATTGAGGTTGGGCAGATCAAAATATCAACGACCCTCACGACCGATGACTGTCAATTTGTTGAGCTTTGGGTAAGCTCTTGCCTTGGGGGAAATAAAAAGAGGGAAGAGTGCAAATCGCCAAAACGGCGTCAGATATATTCCGTTCTTTGTGAGCTTGAGGAGCTTTGTGCCGAAAAGGATACCTGTGTGCTTATTATGGACGATGACGGCGCCAACGGGACGGACGCCTTTTACAACGCGATTTATCCCATTGTTGTGTATTTACAGCTTTTGAAAAGCGTAAAGGCTGTAATATTGTTTACGACCCTGCCCCAAGAAAAGATCCTTATGCCCGACGGGGTGAAATTTCTTCAATCCACCGACAGATGCTATCACGAGACCCTTTACAATACCGTTGATGCCTATGTTACCGATCAGTCCAACTGCTATGATAAATCACCAAGCAGAAGGGTTAAGATCAACAACAAGAAATGCTCGGTTTACGTTTCACTTGCCCTCAACGGCGGTGTTGAAGGCGCTGAAAAGATTGATTGAGCTGAAATCGGCATATCATAATAAAAAGGGAGCTGTAAAAACTCAATGCGAGTTTTATAGCTCCTTTGTTGTTTTTAAGCCTTAAATTAATATTCTGCGTTACCTGTTGTTCTGGGGAAGGACTCAACGTCTCTGATGTTGGTCATGCCTGTAACATACATGATAAGTCTTTCAAACCCAAGACCGTAGCCTGCGTGCTTTGCAGAGCCGTAACGTCTTGTGTCAAGATACCAGGAGTAGTTTTCGGCATCAAGTCCGAACTTTTCAATGCTTTCAAGAAGGATATCCATTCTTTCTTCTCTCTGTGAACCGCCGATAAGCTCTCCCACACCGGGAACAAGAAGGTCAACTGCCGCAACGGTCTTGCCGTCATCGTTGACTCTCATATAGAACGCCTTGATATCTCGGGGCCAATCTGTAACGAATACGGGTCTGCCGTATACCTTTTCGGTGAGGTAACGCTCATGCTCTGTCTGCAGGTCCTCGCCCCATGCAACAGGGTATTCAAACTTTTCGCCTGAATTCTTGAGGATCTCAATTGCCTCTGTATATGTTACTCTTGCGAAATCGGAGTTTACAATATTGTTAAGTCTTTCAAGAAGTGTCTTATCAATGAAGCTGTTGAAGAATTCAAGCTCATCGGGGCACTTCTTCATAAGGTCGGCAATTACACTCTTGAGCATTGCCTCTGCAAGCTCCATGTCGTCCTCAAGATCTGCGAAAGCGATCTCGGGCTCGATCATCCAGAACTCAGCGGCGTGACGGGGTGTATTTGAATTTTCAGCGCGGAATGTAGGTCCAAAGGTATAAACCTTGGAGTATGCCATTGCGTAGGTTTCAACATTGAGCTGACCTGAAACTGTGAGGTTTGTGGACTTTCCAAAGAAATCCTTGGAGAAATCAACCTGTCCGTCCTCTGTTTTGGGAAGGTTGTCAAGGTCAAGGGTGGTTACGCGGAACATTTCGCCCGCTCCTTCGCAGTCGGAGGTGGTAATGAGGGGGGTGTGAACGTAAACAAATCCTCTTTCGTTGAAGAACTTATGAAGGGCATAAGCCGCCTCAGAGCGCACACGGAACACTGCGTTGAATGTGTTTGCACGGGGACGAAGATGAGCAATCGAACGCAGGAATTCAAAGGAATGACGCTTGTTCTGAAGGGGATAGTCGGGGGTGGAGACGCCTTCCACCGTAACCTTCTCAGCATTGAGCTCAAAAGGCTGCTTGGCGTTTGGAGTAAGGATAAACTTGCCCTCAACGGTAAATGAAGCGCCGATATTCTGCTTTGCGATGTCTTTGTAATTTTCAAGCTTCTCGGCTTCAAGGACGATCTGGAGATTTTTGAAGCAGGAGCCGTCATTTATAGCAAGAAATCCAAAGGAAGCGCTGCTTGTACGTATACTGCGGCACCAGCCTGCAACTGTTATAACCTTATCCGAAAAGGCATCGGGTGTTTCATAAAGCTCTTTAATTGTAATTCTTTTCATAAATTTTCCTCTGTATGTCATAAATTATTTGTTTTCGGGAGCATCATATTCAAACAGCTTCTTGAACGCATCAAGATTGTATGAATATTTTTCACTATCATAGGTGACGATTCTCTTTTTGATGCACACCACAGTGTCGTCTCCGAGAAGCTCAAATTCCTCACAGGCATTTGCAAAGGGGGTGTCTTTCAGGTAAATTGCATAATCGTCCACTGCGTTTTCGGGCTTTTTGCCAAGAGCCGATGAAAGCTCGAGGAATCTTTCCTTGTCCTCGATGGTTTTATAAAGATTTTCGTCGAGGAAGCAGATGACGGACTCTCCTGCCATAAGCTCTGTGCGGAAAACAGTCATTTCCTCTGCTGAGGTGCTGTCATAAAGATATTCGTCGGACTCGTCCTCCTCCTGCTGCTGCTTGTCGGGAGTTTTGATGGTGCGGTTGATGATCTGGATTGCAAGCTTTCCGTCACCGTTGTAATCCGTATCGATGATCTCTTTAAGTGCTGAGTCGATGGAATCGTATGAGCTGGGGTTGATATAGTATCTTCCCGCATACATGACCGTGATGTCGTAGTCAGTTTTTGTGACAACCTGTCCGATGAGAACTCCGAGGACAATGATCACTACAACTGAGAGTATGATTGCGGACTTATAGTAGTACAAGAAATTCTTGAACTTATCTTTTTTTGTCATCTGCGGCTTACCGTAGAGAATATCCAGGCTGTCAAGCTCGGGATTTTCCCGATTGTTGTTGTTGACTTGGTTGTTGTTTGCCATGTTACCTCCTGAATTATAATGCCGAAAACGGCTGATTTTGATGATAAAAAACAAAAACTCACCGCACAAGGATTTTCTTGTTGGGGTGAGTGATTTTCAAAATATCCCCACGGTTCAACCCGATGGTTTTACTGTTTTAAGGAAGGACAGTACCCGAAAGTCCCATACCTATGAAATTATCACGGAAATTATACACCAAATTTGCTTCTTTGTCAAGGATTTTTATAATTTTTCCACGATTTTCTCAATATATTCCTTGTCGTAAAGCATATTTACCGCATCAAGAAAAGCGGCTGATGAAATATTTGTGGGCAGTGACAGCAGCTTGCAAAGCTCTTTGCGTTTTTCGGCGCTGTTGTCCGTGCCTGAAAGCCCCATAAGGTACAGATCGGTTTTGGTAATGGCTGATTTTTGCATAGGAGCATCGTCACTGTCCGCATATGGCAGAAACAGATCTCTTAAAAGGTTTGAGTCCATGCCCTCAACACCAAGGGTTCCTGCCCGTGACGGCTCTGACTTCCTTTTTTCCTTGCCCTTGATCTCGGGGATATAAACGTGAAAAAGTCTGTGTGGGGGAATAATGGACTTCATGTAATTTCTGATGACAAGTCCCGCGCCGTCGGAATCCGTGGCAATAATAAGGGGAGTTTTTTTGGAAAGGGCAATGAACATCTCCTTTTTTTCTCTGTCGGAAAAAATTCCGAATCCGCAGGTGTCGATGATCCTTCCCTCAAGTATGGAATCCAGCTTGATCTTGTCATATTTGCCTTCAACTATACATGGATATTTAATTCTGAGCTTTTTCACAGGCACACCTCATATACGAGGTTTTCCAGAACCTCAAAGCTGTCGAGATTTGTAGATTTGATCCGTCGGTCTGCCTCGCGGCATTTTTCCAAAAGGTAACCCAGGCGCTTTGACGAAATATGTCTTCTGTCTATGGCAGAAAGATACATGCCCACGCGGTATTCATGGATCCCTGTTTTTTTGGCAATTTCGGATTTCATAAGTCCGCTGTCCGCAAAGACCTTCACTGTGTACATGTTGATGACGTATCCGCCGATCTGGGTGTACACCATTTCAGGACGCTCCTTGCGTCTTTTCATAGAGAACACAAGCTCGATGCACCTTGCATAGTCACCGTCAAGAAGTGCGTTGGAAAGGTCAAACTCACCTTCAATTTTCAATGGAACGCACACCTTATATATGTATTCCTCCAAAACCTTGTTTTCACCGAGAGATTTGATATAGCATATGAGCTTTTCACATTCCCCTGCAAGCGCGGTCATATTTGGGGAAACATAGTCCACGATTGCCTTTGCGCAGGATGCGTCGCATAGAATTTTGTCAAGTGCAAATCTTTTTGCGACCCAAGCGTTAAGTCTTGCCGGGCTTTCTCTTTGGAATGAAACGGGAGTGAGAAGCTTTGCCGTCTTTTTGAATAATGCGGAAGGAGCTTTTGGAAGCTTGCCCGTATCAAAGCCTTCTTTAGCGGGAACAAGGATCACTGTAATGTCCGTAATTTTTTCAAGCTCTGAAAGCATGTCCCAAAAGCCTTCGTCGGAGTCGGCGGCTTTAATGTTGATATCCCTGACTACAATAAGCTTTCGTTCTGCAAACATTGGCGGAGTTTCAAGGGCATCGCGCAGGGACATAAGCCATGCGGGGTCGTCCTCACAATCGATTTTTATATAGTTGAAATCAGCAGTATCCTCGTCAAGCAGTGTCTTTTTTGCAAGGGACAGGCAGTGCCGCTTCATATAGTCCTCGTCATCGAAAAAAATATAGCTTCCGATGAGATTATTCTTTTTGCAGAGATTTATAAAATCACTGCCCGTAATGGTGTTTTTCATTTTATTGCATCTCCGCTACAATTTCAAGACGGGTCTTTGCCCACTCGGTTTGATCGAATGACAGATGATATACTATTTTCGCGGTATATCCACAGGGAGTTTTACTTATTTTCGAGTTGAAATTGCGTATTTTTCCGTCAATAGAGTGAGCGCCGAGGGAAAGCCTTGCGGTGCCCGACGAGTCTGAACAGCTGATTGACAGATTCCTTTCTCCTTTGGATTCAAGGCGGTAAAGCCCTTCGTCGTCAAAGCACAGGATCATATGTGTTTTGTGACCGCCGTCAATATATTCAAATCTGAGATATCTCCCCTTGGCTTCAAAGGAGCCTTGGTATTTTTCCTCAAGGATCTTTTCGCCGTTGGTGTAGCTTGTAAGTTTTATTGTTGCGTTCATTGTTCCAACCTGTAAAGCATAATGTTTTCAATGGCAAAGGGAAGAAGACCTCCACCGTATTTTTTTGCGCCGAATTCAAAGCCGATGACTACCTGTCCGTTGTAAATGTCAATATCCTCGCTTCCGAGAGGCATTGTAACAGATTTTTCCATGCAGTCGGAGTCCAGAACATAAAGGGGAATGAGACTATCATTGTATTTATATTCCAGCTTGGTGGCTTTTGAGGTGTCATAGATTTTCAAATAGGAATTTGCAAGACCGTAGGATGTGGAAAGCACAGCCCGTCCGTCATCGGTCATACACATACCCTGAACCTTGTCGCACAGAGAATATACAACATCGGGCATATCGGTATTTTCAACACCAAATGCACCGTTGGAATTCAGCTTATATCCGAAAAGGAAGGCGTTGTGCTCGCCGTCGGCAGTTGTAAGCTTGTGACTTGCATCGGTGTTGTAGCCATCGGTATAGAATTCACCCACATACAGCATTTTGTCGTCGCAGAATGTAAATGATGAGCGGCAGGGTACATCAAAGCTTCCGTCAAAGCTGATGCTTTCAAGGTCCTTTGCTTTTTTCAGTGCTTCAAGAGTCAAGTGAAATATTTTTTTGTTGTTGCTGATATATACATCGTTGCCGTTGCAGGAGATACCTCCTGCGTGACCTGTATAATCTGATCCGTCCTGATTACGAAGGCGTATTTCCTTGTATGATCCGTCACCGTCAACAACATATATTCGTGACTGCTCGGAGTTTGACATATATCCGCATACAAGATATGAGCCAAGCTCCTCGGAAAATGCAAAGCCTTGGGGCACAAAGCTTTCGTTGAGCCCCGGGATCTTCACTGATTTTTCCGCATCCTTATAAAAGCCTCTGTAAAAAATGGGCGCAGAAATATCTACAAGGCAGTAAATAACAATAATTGAAGCAAGCACCGTCGAGACAATAAAAAGAATGTTAAATCCGCGGCTTTTTTTAGGTGCAGCGGGACTTGCGGCGGTTTTAGCCTTCGGCGCTGTCTTTTTAGCTGTGGCAGTATTGGCTTTTTTAGGGGTGGTGTTTTGGGATTTTTTTGCAGATTTATCAGCTTTAGGGTTTTTTACAGTGTCTGTGACCCGTGAATTTACTATTTTCTGCTTGTCCGTGGTTTTTTTGTTAGACTCTGCCATGTGAGATCTCCTTATAATTTGAGTGTGACAAAATTATTATTCTCTTGATGAAAGCATTTTTACAACAAGGCGCCATGTGCGCTCCATGGAGCGAAGGTCAAGGCGTTCCTTGGGTGTGTGGATATCGTGGAGAGTGGGTCCGATTGCAATTGCGTCGCCGCCTCCCATTTTTTCAATGATTATTCCACATTCAAGACCTGCGTGAATTGCTTCAACACGGGGAAATTCATCGGTTTTGCCAAATTCCTCCTCATAAGCCTTGAGGAAAAGCTTTTGAAGGGCGGAGTCGCTGTTGAAAGCCCAGCCGGGACAGCGGTCGATCTTTTCAAATCCAAGATCAAGTACCTTTGCAAGACGCTTCAAACGGAGATACACGGCATCCATTGAGGCGTCAACGCTGGAACGGGTGTAGGCATAGAATCTGATGTCTCCCTTTTCATCGGTTGTGATGACACCGAGGTTTGAGGAGGTTTCAACAAGACCCTTTTTGGACTGTGACATTGAGATCACACCGTTGGGAATAAGGCTGAGGAAGCTGAGTAACCTCGAGGTATCCTTGAAGCTCATCATATTTTCTTTTGCGCCTGTTTTGGAAACAAGGATCTTAAATCCGCGGTCTTGAGGGTTCAGCTCTTTTCTGATATCATCTTCTACACCGAGGACAACTGCTGTTGCCGCCTCTCTGTCTCTGACACTGATTACGGCTTCACATTCTCTCGGAATGGCATTTCTTTTGTTTCCGCCTGTAAGGGAGACAAGATTGAATTCGTGGTTGTCATAAAGGGCATTGAGCACTCTGCCCATTACCATATTGGAATTGAGACGCCCTGAATCTATGTCAGTTCCCGAGTGCCCTCCTGCAAGACCCTTGACAGTGATCTTAAGGGCGGAGTTTTGAAAGGGGTGTCTTTCGGGAGAAAGTGTAAAGCAGGTGTTCATGCTTCCTGCGCAGGAGGCAATTGCCTCTCCCTCAAGCTCTGTGTCCATGTTTATGATTCTCTTTGCGCTTAATTTTGAGTAATCAAAGCTTTCAGCACCGCCAAGACCTGTTTCTTCCTGGGAGGTGAAGAGACATTCAAGAGCAGGAAGAGGGATATCCTCGGAAGCAAGAATTCCAAGCATAATGGCAACTGCAACGCCGTCATCTCCTCCGAGGGTCGTTCCGTCAGCCATGAGCCAGCCGTCCTTTTCAATAAGCTTTATGGGGTCGGTGAGGAAATCATGAACTGTGTCGGCATTTTTTTCGCATACCATATCGGTGTGACCTTGGAGCATTACTGCGGGAAGATCCTCCATGCCCGGTGTTGCGTCCTTATATACAGCAACATTGAAATGATCGTCGGTATAGAAGCGGAGATTGTGCTCTTGGGCAAAATTACAAATAAATTCCGCAATAGCCTTTTCGTTGCCCGATCCTCTTGGAATCCTTGAAATGTCTTCGAAATAGTGGAATATAGCCTTTGGCTCGTATGAATTGAGAATGTAGTCCATAATGTCCTCCAAAATAGTATTTTGTATCGATTTTTATTTATGGTGATTATTCCGTCGGGGAAAAACTGCTGCCTGCTTCTGCTTTCAGTAGGAACGTGTGTTTTTTACGATCAGTCCTACAAAAAAAGCTGCAAGGGAATACCGCAAAAAGAACCACACGCAGTAGAAATATGATGTAAGTGCGCTCCAATCTCCAAGGGATACGACCCCTTTTCCAATGAATGCACCGTAAATTCCGCCAAACAGTGCAAAGAGTATGTTGGCAAAAAATATGCTGTCGGCGATCTCTGCGGAGAGAAATCCGTAGAAAAGCGAAAAGCAGAAAAGCCCAAGAAGCACAATGATCTGCAAAAGCTCGGGCATTACCCCTTCAACTGCCCAGATCATCGGAAGCGAGAGGAGCGCGAAAAATATGATGTTGATTCCCGACATGATGAGGTATCGGGTAACACGGGAGCGTTCCCGCAAGGAAGCAAAAAGCTTTTTCATTAAAAATACCTTTCTTTCTTAACTTTTTTGTTGAAATAAGATCTCAAATGATCCTGTGGGCTTTGCCGTAGAGAAATGCCCCGTCAAAAATTGAGGCTCTCCCCGAAACAAGTGAGGATCGGTTGGAATATATATTTCCGTCAAAAACATCAAGCCTTACCATGCCTGTTGCAAAGAGATCGTTGTCATCGAAGACCTTATTGAAGATAATCTCAAAGGGACGGACGCTCATAAGCTCAATAAGTCTGAAAATATTCAGCTTATCCTGTTTTACAAGATATGTAAGTCCTGCTGAAAAGGCGGTTTCAAAGCTCATTGAGCCGAAAGCACCGTTTTGAATATTCTTTTTTGATGCCGAGCTTACAGGCATGTGATCGCTTTCGATGCAGTCAATGGTTCCATCGCATAGACCTTTTGTAATTTCTTCAATGTCCCTTGCGCTTCTGAGAGGCGGCATAAGCTTTGCCATGGCGCCGCGATACAAAAGCTCGTCCTCCTTATAGCAAAAATAGGGAGGGGCAACAGAGCAGGTGACCTTGACTCCGTCGGCTTTTGCGTTGCGGATCATTTTGACGCTTTGGGCAAGACTGATACCGGAGATATGTATTCTGCATCCTGTTTCCGCTGAAAGTATAATATTTCTCATAACCGAGAGAAGCTCTGCCGAGGGAGGAATACCGGGAAGGGAGGTAAATGCGGAGGCTCTGCCCTCGTTTACAGCGCCGTTTTCATAGGGAGCTGTGTCATGGGCGGAGCAGATCAAAAGTCCGTCGCCTTTTGCTATAAGGCTCATAACGTTTCTCAGGGCGACTCTGTCCATGTAGCCTACGGGTGAGCGGTCGGTAAAAAGCTTAAATCCTCTGGAGACAAGATCCTCGATCTCGCAGTATTTTTTGGCGGCATATCCCGCTCTGATGACGGGAGAAACGGGCAGTACAGTAGGCCCGGTAAGTGTCATCAGCTTATTTTTATAATCATTGAAAAGAGAAGGTGTTTCGGGATAATTTCTGTTTCTTGGGGGGGTTGGGCATATAATACCATAGCCGCCTTCCTTGGCGCACAATGTATCGGGACAGCTTTTTTGCTCCATAACATCTCCGATATTACACCTGATATCGCAGAAAGCAGGGGCAATATAATTACCGCCAAGGTCATTTATAACCGTTCCGTCGGTGAGAGGGCCAAATTTGTTGGTCTTGCTTATGGTGACCTTTTTTTTACCGCCGTCCTCATTTGAAAAGAAAATATTTACAAGCTCCAATTTGCCCTTTTTGACATTTATGTAGTTTGCGTCCTTTATCAGATAGTTGCCCTTCATATCAGTTGATTTTATATCCTTGTCCTCTTACGGTAAATATAATGCGCTTTGCGGAATCCCGTTCAAGCTTTTGCCTTAAGTATCGTATGTAAACATTGACTATGTTGGATTTGATGCTTTCCCGTCCCCATACAATTTGTGAAAGCTCCTTGGCGCTTACCGCACTGCCGCGTCTTTCCAAAAGGGCATCAAGAAGCTTTGCTTCGGTTTCGCTGAGGCAGGAGCGGTCAAATTCCTCCTCGGGCATGGCTTTGGGCTTTTCTGTGATGCCAATTTGCTTTTTTTGATCAATGAGGGAAACAAGCTCCGATGTCAAAAACGGTCTTTTCAAATGGGCATTTCCTTCAAGCCTTGAAAAAGTAATGGTGTTTTCAGCTTCTTCAAAGGTACATGTGTCCTTGTCAATTATATAAAGATCATAGCCGTCGTGAAAAACGGAGCCGTGAAAATTGGCGGTGTGCCCAATGGAGCAAAGCTCAAGGGCAAGACCGTTGCCGACTATGCTGTTTTTTGTCATGATCAGAATTTTCATGGTTTTTCCTTTCCTTTCCTTTCCTTTCGGACGGCTTTTTATAATGCTTGTTTGATTATTTACCCTTTGCGGTGAGCCTTGACAGGAGCTTGAAAAGCAGTACGGTAAATGCGGAAGCCGTTGCAATACCAAGACAGGCACCTCCCCATGCTAAAGCATTTGTAAACAGGTGAAGGGAGATGAAGAAATCTCCGCCTAAAAAAGAGCTGTAGACATATACCGAAGCGGCAAAAAGCCACACCAACCCCAAGGGGATAATATACAGAAACATGATGCACCTGAAGGGGCGTTTGCCGTTTTTTAAAAATAAAATGAAAACAATGCTTACGGGCAAGGATGCTCCGCACATCATCAGCGAGGTTATCAAAGCGTGTTTTTCGATAAATGCAGTATACAGATATCCCATAAACGCCGTATAAAGCATAAAGAACAGGGTGAGGGAGGGATATTTCAGCAATAAAGCCTTGATCTTATTCAAATTTGATGCCATAGCTCTCTGCTTTCTCGGATAGATTTGCGGTGAATTTTTTGATTGCGAAAATTGCGGCAAATACCTCAAGCACTTCATAAAGAATGGGGAAAACAATTCCGCCGATAATATTGTTTACAGAGGAATAGCCCCCGTCGTAAAGGGCGATGTCAACGCCCAGTGATACTGCTTTGATTATTATAAGTATAGCCATTATAAGCTTAACCGTAAATCTGTATCTCGGGTCGCTGGTATAGCTTTTTCTCATGGGTCCCGAAAGATAAAACGAAACAAATACAACGACGCTGACAAGGGTACTGATCACCGCGGAAAATCCTGCGTTGATGAGGAACACGGGAAGATATTCAAAGAACATACGCAGTGAATAATCGTGCCAGCCCACAGCAACCAGGATATAAAATATCAAAAGAGAGGCCGCTGTTGCCGCAATGGGGGAAGCAAGAAGAAGGGCAAACACCTTTTTTGAGGAGGAGCTTCCAAAGGACATCTGATATGCCCCCGAGGAGCAATATCCCAGGATCAGACAGCAAAAGGTAAGCACGTCTCCGAGAATTGAAATGATCTGCGCCATAATGATTCCAAAGGCGGAGTCATAAAGATTGGAGAAATAAACGACGATAAGCTCAATACCTCCGAAAACAAGGGAACAGCCCATGGGAAGAAGAACGGTATACATCAGCACACGCCAAAAAAGGTGCTTTTTAAAGGACAGAATATTTTCAGAAAGATTCATATTAAAACTCCATTATGTATTTGAATAATACCTTACAACAGAAACCACTTTGCCGAGTATCGCCACTGATGAAAGGATAATCGGCTCCATTTCAGGATTTTCGGGCTGAAGCCTGTAGTGGCCGTTTTCCTTGAAAAATCTTTTGACGGTGGCTTCATCGTCAATGAGCGCAACAACGATGTCTCCGTTTTTACAAAAGTCGGTTTTGGCAACGATGATGATGTCCCCGGGCATAATTCCTGCGCCGATCATGCTGGTGCCCTTTACGGTAAGCCCGAAAAGCTCTGTGTTTACGGAAAAGCCTTCCCGACGGGGATAGTCGATATAAAATGCGTGGTTTTCTGCGGCAAGGATGGCGCTTCCTGCGGCAACCTTACCGATCACGGGTACACAAATGGTCGTGGGTGCGCCCTTGGAAATGGGAGGAGCTTTTTCAATTGCCACGACTGAGCGGCTTTTGCCTTTTTCGTGGGAAATAAGACCTTTGTCCTCAAGGCGCTTTACGAGGGTATGGACTGTTGCGGTGCTTTTGAGTCCGACGGCTTCCTTGATTTCCCGAAATGACGGGGTAACTCCGCCGTTTTTTTGAACCTTCATATAGTAGTCGTATACCGCTTTTTCCTTTTGGGTCAACAGCTCTTTCATTTGATATCTCCTTTTCTTTTTTTGGGGGATCCTTATGTATTTCATGCCCTTGGGGGCAAAGCTCTTGTCAAAAACAATTTATAATACGATTATAACATAAAGCTCCGTTTCTTGCAATTTGTTTTTTCATTTTTTATATAATTTTAAAAGTAAAATATTTGTGAACATATGTTTGTATTATCCAAAAAATGGATATTTTGCAAAGGGGCGGCAGTTTTTTTCAAAAAGCCTTGTCAAAGAATGAATTTTGATGGAAAACGTCAATGTATATCATGTGAATAAAAATACAAAATAAAGGTTATTTATGCATCAACAGATTTGTTGCCGGGGCATCACAGAAAGTGTAAACAAAGAAGAATAATTTGAAAGTTGTAAAAGATGCACAATTGATGTATTGAAAATTTGGTGAAAATATGTAGGAAATCGAAAAAAGAAAGAAATTTCAAAAAACACTTGCATTTTTATACACATAGTTGTATAATTATCAAAACAATAATCATGGACAGGTGTTTCATGTAAGGATAAAATATCAAAAAGGTTGAAAAGATGAAAAAGATTTTTATAGACGGCAGAGTCGGTACAACGGGACTGCGAATATACGAAAGACTTGAAAGCAGAGAGGATATTGAGCTGATCTCTCTTTCAGAGGAGCTGAGAAAGGACCCGATGGCAAGAGCGGAGGCAATCAACTCCTCGGACGTATCCTTTTTGTGTCTGCCCGATGCTGCAGCCGTTGAGGCTGTGGGCATGGTTACCAATCCCGATACGGTTATAATCGATACATCAACAGCTCACAGAACAAATCCTCAATTTGCATACGGATTTCCTGAGCTTTCCTCGGAATTTGAGGATAAAATCAGAAACAGTAAAAGAATTGCCGTTCCCGGATGTCATGCAAGCGGATTTATAGCTTTGGTTCACCCTCTTGTAAAGGCAGGGATCATCAAAAAGGATCTTGGTCTTTCATGCCATTCGCTTACGGGCTACAGCGGCGGCGGTAAGAAAATGATCGCAGAGTATGAAAGCGATGAAAGATCCTTTCTCTTAGGAGCGCCAAGGCAGTACGGACTTGGGCAGGAGCACAAGCATCTTAGGGAAATGAAGGCAATTACAGAGCTTGAAAACGCCCCCCTGTTCTGTCCCATTGTAGCGGATTTTTACAGCGGAATGCTTGTTACGGTTCCCATTTTTGCAAAGGACATCAATGGCGGAATTGATAATATAAGAGAGATTTATAAAAATACATATAATACGCCCATTGTAAAATACAATGAAAGCATGAACGAAGAGGGCTTTATGTCTGCGGCGGCGCTTACGGGACGGGATTCCATGGAGGTCGGAGTTTACGGAAACAATGACAGAATGATCCTTGTGGCAAGATATGACAATCTCGGCAAGGGAGCCTCGGGGGCGGCAATTGAGAACCTCAACATCGTTCTTGGATGCGAAAAGGCATTGGGGCTTGAAATATAAATATATAGCTGTATATAACGGAAACAGTGATAATAGGAATAATAGGATGGAAAAAATATGAATACAGTAAAAGGCGGAGTAACCGCGGCAAAGGGCTTTACGGCAAACGGCATACATTGCGGAATTCGTAAAAACAGAACCAAGAGGGATCTTTCCCTGATCTACAGTGAGGTAAGGGCTTCGGCGGCGTCCGTGTATACCACCAATCTTGTAAAGGGAGCGCCCCTTACGGTGACAAAGAAAAATATATCCGACGGATATGCTCGTGCGATAATCTGCAACAGCGGAAACGCCAATACCTGCAACGCAAACGGAATAGAGATCGCAAGGGGAATGTGTCAGGTTCTGGGAGACAGGCTTGGAATATCCGAAAAGGACGTTGTTGTTGCATCAACGGGAGTCATAGGTCAGCCCCTTGACATAACACCCATAAAAAACGGAATTGATGAGCTTGTTGCAGGTCTTTCCCGCGACGGCTCCGAGGCTGCAGCTGAGGGCATCATGACCACGGACACGGTCAAAAAGGAAATTGCCGTAGAATTTGAGGTGGGAGGAGTTACCTGTACCATCGGCGGAATTGCCAAGGGCTCGGGAATGATACATCCCAACATGGCAACAATGCTTGTTTTCATCACCACCGATGCGGCGATCACCCCCGAAATGCTTGGCAAGGCTCTTTCGGGAGACATAAAGAACACCTTCAATATGGTAAGCGTTGACGGAGACACATCCACAAACGATATGGTGACCGTGCTTGCAAACGGTGTGGCGGGAAATAAGCTCATCGATTCGGAGGGCGAGGATTTTGATGCGTTTATGAAGGCTCTCAATTCAGTTACAGTTGCTCTGTGCCGTATGATCGCAGGTGACGGAGAGGGAGCAACAAAGCTTCTTGAATGCCGTGTTGACGGAGCGCTTGATGAGGAAAATGCAAAGACCGTTGCCAAGAGCGTAATTTGCTCATCTCTTACAAAGGCGGCAATGTTCGGAGCGGATGCCAATTGGGGACGTGTGCTTTGCGCCATTGGCTACAGCGGAGCCAAGGTAAGCGTCGATAAGGTTGACGTATCCTTCAAGTCTTCGGCAGGTCAGGTTGACGTGTGCCGTAACGGCTCGGGAATTGAATTTTCCGAGGATTTGGCAAAAAAGGTGCTTCTTGAAAAGGAAATTGAAATAATCATCACACTTGGTGACGGTGACGGCAGGGCTACCGCTTGGGGCTGTGACCTTACCTACGATTATGTAAAGATAAACGGAGATTACAGAACTTAATAAAGGATTGGAATTATGTTGTTAAACAAGGATATTACAAACGCACTGAGGGCAGAGATACTCACTCAGGCGCTTCCACACATTCAGAATTATTATAACAAGATCGTGGTGGTAAAATACGGCGGAAACGCCATGGTGGGCGAAAAGCTGAAGGAACAAGTTATGGAGGACATCGTGCTTCTGTCCCTTGTAGGAGTAAAGGTAGTGCTTGTACACGGCGGCGGACCTGAGATCAACGACATGCTGGGAAGGATCGGAAAGAAATCCGAGTTTGTCAACGGGCTTCGTGTAACCGACAAGGAAACCGTAGAGGTCGTGCAGATGGTTCTTGCGGGTAAGGTAAACAAATCCCTTGTAAACTATCTCGGCACAAAGGGCGGAAAGGCAATGGGAATTTCGGGAATTGACGGACATCTCATTGAGGCAGAGATCAAAAACGCGGAGCTTGGATATGTTGGAAAGATCACCAAGGTAAATGTAGAGCCCATCACCGACCTTCTTGAAAAGGGATACATCCCCGTTGTATCAACTGTTGCCTGTGATATGGAGGGCAACGCCTATAATGTAAACGCAGATACAGCGGCGGCAAGAATCGCAGGAGCTCTCGGAGCGGAATGTCTTATAAGCATGACTGATATTGCGGGAATTCTCAAGGATAAGGATGATCCATCATCGCTGATACCTTTAATCGATATTGCCGATGCCTCCCGTCTTTTTGACGAGGGAATAATCTCGGGGGGAATGATCCCCAAGGTTGAGTGCTGCATTGATGCCATTCGCCACGGTGTAAAGAAGGTTTTCATCATGGACGGACGTGTTCCTCACGCCATACTTGTTGAGACTCTTACTGACGAGGGCGCGGGAACAATGGTAGTTGCCGACAAAACAAAGATAAATTACAAAAATAAATAAGATAAACAAAGAGAGAAGAAAAAATGGATACCAAAGCTCTTGATAAGCAGTATATAATGGGAACCTACGGACGCTTTCCCTTGGAGATCGTCAGCGGAAAGGGCTCCCTTGTGTATGATGAGAACGGTAAGGAATATATAGATCTTGGAACGGGAATTGCGGTGAACACCTTCGGAATTGCCGATGATGAATGGGTGGAAGCCGTCACAGCACAGCTGATGAAGTGTCAGCATACCTCCAATCTGTATTATTCAGAGCCCTGTGCCAAGGTTGCAGAAGCGCTTTGCACACGAACGGGAATGAAAAAGGTGTTTTTCGGAAACTCAGGGGCGGAAGCCAATGAATGTGCCATAAAGATCGCAAGGGCATATGCCGCTGAGAAAAAGGATCGGGACACATATTTTATAATCACCTTCAAAAACAGTTTCCACGGAAGAACCATAACCACGCTTTCAGCTACGGGTCAGGACGTGTTCCATGTGGATTTCACGCCACTGACAGAGGGCTTTCTCTATGCCGAGGTTGGTGATATTGAGGGCGTTGAGAGGTTTATAGCTGAAAATAAGGTTGCGGGAATCATGCTTGAAACCGTTCAAGGAGAGGGCGGAGTTGTTCCGATGCCCCTTTCGTTTGTAAGATCTCTTGAAAAACTTGCAAAGGAAAATGATATCCTTCTTATAGTTGACGAGGTTCAGACAGGCAACGGCAGAACAGGAGAACTGTATTCATATATGAATTACGGCATTACCCCCGATGTTGTCACAACAGCCAAGGGACTTGGAGGCGGTCTTCCCATCGGCGCTTGTCTTGTAGGTGAGAAAGCGGAGTTTACCCTGGGGCTTGGAAAGCATGGCTCCACCTTCGGCGGAAATCCTGTTGCGGCAGCGGGAGCTTTGAATGTACTTTCCCGAATTGACAGAGATCTTCTTGACGGGGTCAAGGCTAAATCTGAGTATATCTTCAAAAGCCTTGAGGGTAAAAAGGGCATAGAATCGGTTACGGGTTTGGGACTGATGATCGGAATCAAGACCGTCCGCGACGCCTCAGAGGTCATTACGGAGCTTCGCGAAAAGGGCGTGCTTGCCATAAAAGCCAAGGATAAGGTAAGGCTGTTACCCGCTCTTAATATACCCATGCCCCTGCTTGAAAAAGCAGTGAATACCATTCTTGAGGTTGTTTGAATTTTGTTTTTGGGGCTTTGTCTCATACCCCACCAAAGAAACTTTAA
>SVUF01000028.1 GCA_015063395.1 Oscillospiraceae bacterium | reverse complement strand
TCAAAACGATTACAAAAAGGATAATTGCCGCCGCAGATGCATAGGAGGGGAATCCTCCGCCGTCTCCGTAGAGCTTGTCGTATATGTAACCGACGATGGTGTTCATTTCGGCGGTGTTGAGGTTTGTTCCGAATATGGCAACGGCATCACTGTATGCCTTGAAAGCTCCGATGAAGCCCGTGATGATAAGGTAGGAGATCATTGGAGAGATCATGGGGAGAGTGATCTTGTAGAAGGTTCTGAACTTTGAGGTACCGTCGATCTTTGCGGCGTTGTAGTAATCCTGCTTGACTGAGGCAAGAGCGCTTGTAAGGATCAGGATCTTAAAGGGAAGGACCACCCAAATGGTATAGAAGCAGAGGACAAACATTTTTGCCCAATAAGGACCGTCAATAAAGTCCACGGGAGAAATGTTGAATAGTCCGAGGAACAGATTCACAAGACCCACCGAATGCTCTGTTTTTTGGAACAGGAGCATAAACACAAGACCGACCGCAAGGGTGTTGGTTACGTATGGCAGGAAATATATGGTCTGAAACAGATTCCTCAGCTTTTTTATAGAGGCAAGACCGAGGGAGATCAAAAGGGCAATTCCTGTTGACAGGGGTACTGTGATAAATACAAGAATGAGGGTGTTCTGAAGAGCCTGAAGAAAATAAGGATCATGGAGAACATAGAGGTAGTTGTAGAACCCCACGCCATCAAAGGTCTGTGAGGCAGAGTTGAAGCCTTCCTCAAAGGAATATATAAAAACGTCGATAAGGGGATATACCATAAAAACTCCTACAAAAATTATTGCAGGTAAAAGGTATAGCCATGCTTTTTTATTGTTTTTTTCCATACTGTTCACCCATTATTTAACATCAAGATATATTCTTTCCTCTGTTTTCTTGTTGAAAACAAAGATCTTTGAAGGCTTGATACGGAAGGCAACTGTACTGCGGTTTGCAGCGGGAAGCTCGTCACTGTCGATGATTGCTCTGACAGAGGCTCCGATAAGGTTGTCATTGGAGCAAACTACACTGATGTCACGTCCCATGATCTCAATGCATTTAAGGTCGCAGTGGAAAGTACCGTTTTCACGGGGATCAAAGCCCTCGGGACGAATGGCAATATAAACATCCCCGTCCTCGTTGCCCTTTTGATCAACATCAAGGATCTTTTCTTCTCCTATGTAAAGGCTTCCTCCTGAAAGCTTACCGTTGAATACATTAATGGGAGGAGTACCGAGGAACTTTGCTACAAAGAGGTTTACGGGATTGTCATAGACATCCTGCGGCTTACCGATCTGCTGGAGCTTGCCCTCCTTCATAACTACGATAAGGTCGGAAATGCTGAGGGCTTCTTCCTGGTCATGAGTTACAAATATAGTGGTGATTCCTGTTTTGGTTTGGATACGCTTGATCTCCTCGCGTGTCTGCAGACGAAGACGGGCATCAAGGTTTGAAAGGGGCTCGTCAAGAAGAAGCACACGGGGCATTTTCACAAGGGCTCTTGCAATTGCCACTCTTTGCTGCTGACCGCCCGAAAGCTCACTTGGCTTACGGTGCATAAGCTCCTCGATCTGAACGAGCTTTGCGGCTTCAAGGGCACGGGCTTTCATGTCAGCCTTGGAAAGCTTATTTTTCCCCTTAAGGTTTTCCAGCGGGAACATAATATTCTTTTCAACTGTAAGGTGGGGGTAAAGGGCATAGTTCTGGAATACCATTCCAACACCTCTTTTTTCTGCGGGAAGCTCGGTGACATCTTCGTCTTCAAAAAGTATTCTTCCGGAGGTGGGAGGCAAAAGACCGCAGATCATGTTGAGGGCAGTGCTTTTTCCACAGCCCGAGGGACCCAAAAGACCGATAAGCTTTCCGTCGGGAATTTCAAAATTGAAATCATTCACCGCAATGACATCATCGGCATTTTTGTTACGGTTAGGAAATTTTTTTGTTACGTTTTGCAATACAACTTTCATTTTGTTTCCTCTTATATGTATTTATTTATTTTATTTATTTTAAAATTACTTTCATAATAAATGATATCACCATTTGAGCTTGGAGATATCCTTCAGTATACACTGATATTTGTTACCGGCAACAACAATATGGTCAATGAGGCGAAGACCGAGGGTTTCAAAGATGTGGAAAATATTGATGGTAAAATCCACATCCTCCTTGGAGGCTCTTGCTTTACCGTTTGGGTGGTTGTGAGCCAAGATAAAGGCAGAGGCATTATAAAGAAAGGCAAGCTCTGCGATTTTTCTTATTTCAATTTGGGTCATGTTCACAACACCCTCTGTAATTTCAGAAATATGAAGTACGGAGCCGCTGTTGTCAAGCAGAATAAGCACTACACATTCCTTGGTTTTGGGCATATAGTATTCAATAAGATACTGCGCCGCATTTTTCAGGTCTGTAAAATCCGTTTTTGCACCGAGCTTGTCAAGTGAATATGCAGACGAAAGCTGTGGGATAAGCTTTATAAGGGTTGCGGAATGCTCACTGATGCCCTTGATCCTGCAAAGCTCCTCAAAGCTCGCATCAAACACACCACAGAGGGATCCGAATTTATCCAGCAGAGCATGAGCAATCTCGTTGGTATCCTTTTGGGGAATTGAATAAAAAAGCAAAAGCTCAAGAATATTGTGATCGGGAAAGGAACACAGCCCTTCGTTCAGAAAAAGCTTTTTCAGTCGGCTTCTGTGATGCTTGTGGGGATTTTTATTATCTTCTTTTTTGACACCGTTGTTGTTTTTATCTTTGTTTTCAAATTCTTTATTCATTATATCCTCGTGTGAAGTTAATTTTCCTTGATATGTGTTGAAAAACATCAAGGCTTCAGGGGGTTATCGGTGAGCCCGAGAATATAATCAACACTTGTGTCATAATAGGTTGCCAGCTTTATTAGTATGGCGGTGGGAATATCGTTTTCTCCTGTTTCATATTTGGAATATCCCGTTTGGGACATTCCGATAAACGAGGCAAGTTGTTTTTGGGTAAGATCCCGATCCTGTCTAAGATCCTTAAGTCTTGAATACATAAAAACTCCTGTTGTGTATTTGACTGCATTTTTTTAATTTAAATGATTACTCGTCCTTCAGCTTGACCCTATATTTACCAAAGGAAATTACAATGGAGGCACAGCCAAAAAGAGTCGCGCCTGCAATTGTTGCAATACCCAGGGCGGTTCTTGCAAATGAATCCTTGTCCCTTGGGTAGCCGATCTCCAAAAAAGCATCCTTTGATTTAAAGTCACGGTAACTCTTAAGGATACCGTCGCTGATCAGCAGGTGCCCTTCGGCGTTTGGGTGAATGTCAAGACTCTTAATGTTTGTAAGAGTACCTGCCCGTCCTGAAAAAAGGCTGTCAACGTCAATATAGTCAAATCCGTTTTCCTCTGCTGATTTTTTAATGTATGAGTTCAAAAGATCAATGCATGGGGCAATGAGGGCTTTGTCAATGAGCTTCAAGGCTCCCTTGTTGCTGTTGTCATCAAATGGGTCATAGATCGAAAGCACTGCCAAGTAGGCTGAGGGATTCTGCTTGCGGAGTGCTGAAAGAGCGGAGCTTAGATTTCGGTAGACATCCTCGCCTGTTTTTTTGGCGGTGGAAAAAAACTTTTCCGAGGCAAGATTCAGCTTGACGAGCAGATCGGCGTCACGGTAGCTTCCTCCGGAAAATTCAGCTATAATGGAAATAACGGAGGGCAGAAGGCTGTCAATAAGATCGTTGCCCCCGCTTGAGACGATTACTGCATCAAAGCCCGAAAACACGGTTTTAGGGGAGTTTTCAATTCTCCATAAAAGTCCCGCGGAGGTCTCTCCGTCCACGGACAGATTTATATAGCTGTCCCCCTCAAGAGAACCGACAGAGCTTGCAAAAAGCCTGCCGTAGTTTTCAACAATACCGTCGGGATAGCCTTCAAGACCGTAGCCCGAGGAAATGGAATCCCCCGCAACGAGTATTTTTGGTGCTCTTGTGGAAGCACTGACGGAAAAATTGGAAGAAAGAATTGAAGCAAGAAGAATAAAAGCGGTAAAAAGATGAATTTTTTTCATAAAACACTCCGTATAACATATTTGTCATAAGGAAGTTTTGCCATCTTTTCGTGATTTTATTCTTATTTATTTCCCTTTATAAGATCCCAATATGCTTTGGCGGCGCTTTCCGTTTTGTTGTCGCCGAATTCATAGAATTTGCAGTCCTTGATGTCATCGGGCAGATATTGCTGCTTGACATAGTGACGTGGATAATCGTGTGGATATTTGTAGCCGTCGTATTTATTTACAGGACGCATGTATGGAGGCAGAGTTTGTCCCATACCCTTGGAAATGACATCAGCGGCGTTGGCATAGGCGCTGTATGCCGAATTGGATTTGGGGCAGGTTGCAAGGAACAGAGCAGCGTTTATGAGAGGGATACGCGCTTCCGGCATACCCACCTGCTTTGCGGCTTCTGTGCAGGAATAAACAATACTTGCCGCCATGGGATAGGCAAGACCGATGTCCTCGGAGGCGATGACCAAAAGACGTCTGATTGCCCCGAGCATATCCCCGCCTTCAAGTATTTTGGCAAGATAGAAGGCTGTAGCGTCGGGATCGGAGCCGCGAATTGATTTCTGAAGTCCCGCAAGCATATCGTAATGTACCGTTCCTGCTCTGT
The DNA here is from genome assembly GCA_015063395.1 of Oscillospiraceae bacterium. Classification (GTDB taxonomy): domain Bacteria; phylum Bacillota; class Clostridia; order Oscillospirales; family CAG-272; genus SIG714. The sequence continues at coordinate 15,598 of SVUF01000028.1, read as the reverse complement.
CAAAATTGCCAAGCACCTTTGGCATGAGGGAGGAAACGGAGTCTTTTTCAATGACAGTGTCGGAAATATAATATGCGGATTCAAGAAGATTGACAGAAGAGCGCACATCTCCCGCACCGCATTCTGCAATATATTTGAGAGTATCCTTGTCGCAGGATATATCCGATGAATTGTCGCGGTTGAGAATATCAAGTCCGCGTATCAAAACAGGAACGATGTCATCGGCGGAAAGCGCCTTGAACTCAAAAACCATTGAACGAGAAATAATGGCGTTGTATATGTATATATATGGGTTTTCCGTTGTGGAGGCGATAAGGGTAATTTTACCGTTTTCAAGGTACTCAAGCAGGGATTGCTGTTGCTTTTTATTGAAGTATTGTATCTCATCGATGTATAAAAGCACGCCGTTTTCAGCCATGATTCCGTCTGCAGAGGCAATGACCTCCTTGATGTCAGAAAGGGAAGCAGAGGTGGCGTTGAGCTTGTGGAGGGTCATCCCACTTTTTTTGGCAATTATGTTGGCGCAGGTTGTTTTACCCGTACCGGGAGGGCCAAAGAATATCATATTGGTGATATGTCCCCGTTGAAGCACCTTTTTTAGTATTCCGTTTTTGCCGAAAAGATGGGATTGACCGCAGACAGTGTCAAAATCCACGGGTCTGAGTCTGTCGGCAAGTGGTGTTGATATCATATAAATTCCTCACATATGAACTGTTGTGTAGATTATACCACAAAAAGAATTTAAAATCAATAATATTCTTGAAATGTTGGCATAATAAATTCAAGAGGGAAATAAAAACCTTAAAAAAACCATTGACAAAAACCAAAGGTTCTGTTATAATAAAAGAACCAAAGGTTATTTTAAGAATAAAATTGAATTCATATAAAATATAAGGCGGTGGAATTATGGGTGAGAGGAGTTATATAGCAATAGATCTGAAGTCCTTTTATGCTTCGGTTGAGTGTGTAGAGCGAGGACTTGACCCCATGGATACCAATCTTGTGGTAGCAGACCTTTCAAGGACTGAAAAGACGGTGTGTCTTGCAGTGACGCCGCCCTTGAAGGCATACGGGATATCGGGCAGAGCAAGGCTTTTTGAGGTGATTGAGAAGGTAAAGCAAATAAACCAAAAGAGGAAATACTATAATTGCGGAAGGGAGCCTCGGGGATCGTCGTATATGGACTCGGAGCTGAAGAAGGATCCCACCCTTTCCCTTGAATATATCGCCGCACCGCCGAGAATGGCGCTTTATATGGAGTATTCCGCCATGATATACAAAATATATTTGAAATACGTGTCATATGAGGACATACACGTGTATTCTGTGGATGAGGTTTTTATAGATGCAACCAACTATTTGAAAACCTATAAAATGACGGCGCACGAGCTTGCCGTAAAGATGATAAGGGATGTAAAAAGGACAACGGGAATAACTGCAACAGCAGGGATCGGAACCAATATGTATCTGTGCAAGGTGGCAATGGATATTGTGGCAAAGCGGATGCCGGCGGACAAGGACGGAGTGAGAATTGCGGAGCTTGATGAAATGAGCTATAGGAGACTATTGTGGACACACACGCCAATTACTGATTTTTGGAGAGTTGGCAGAGGATATTCGGAAAAGCTGAAAAAATATCAGATGTATACCATGGGGGATGTGGCTTTATGCTCACTGACAAACGAAAATCTTCTTTACAAGCTTTTCGGGGTAAACGCCGAGCTTCTCATTGATCATGCGTGGGGATATGAAAGCTGTACAATTGAAGATATAAGGGCATACAGACCTTCAACCAACAGCATAAGCATGGGACAGGTGTTGACAGAGCCATATACTTACGATAAGGCGAGGATAATAGTTATGGAAATGGCGGAAGCGCTGAGTCTTGATCTTGTTGAAAAGGGACTTGTTACGGACGGTATTGTGCTGAGTATAGGATATGATGTTGAAAATTTGAGGGACAGCAGAAAAAGAGAAAAATATAAGGGACAGATCTGTCTTGACCATTATGGCAGGGAAGTGCCGAAGCACGGACACGGTACGGGAAATTTATCGGAGCATACCGCATCCACAAGAATAATAACCAAATGTATATTAGAGCTTTTTGAAAAGATCGCAGATAAGGATCTGACAGTACGCAGGATAAACATTTGCGCAAGCCGTGTAATAAGGGAGGGGGACGTAAAAGCGAGAACTGATGACGGAGAGCAGATTGATCTTTTTACCGATTATGAGGAGCTGGAAAGACAAAAGGAAAAGAGAAAAACTGAGCTTGAAAAGGAAAGAAGGATACAAAATACCGTAATAGATCTGAAAAAGAGATATGGGAAGAATGCAATATTAAGGGGAACTAATTTTCTTGAGGGAGCAACAGCAAGGGACAGAAACAGACAGATCGGAGGACATAAGGCGTAGTGCGGTATGGATATTTATGATGATATAATCAATTTGCCCAGACACGAATCAAAAACAAGGCGTAAAATGACAAATGCCGAAAGAGCGGCACAGTTTGCGCCATTCGCGGCACTGACGGGGTATGACGGAGTGGTGGCAGAGGCATATAGGATCACAGACGGATCAATAGAGCTTTCCGAGGACGCGGCATACGAGTTAAACATAAAGCTGGACAAAATAAGCAAAAGGATCGACGAAGCTCCACGTGTTGTGATAACGTATTTCATCAAGGACCTCAAAAAAGAGGGCGGAGCATATGTTACCGTGGAGGATAGAGCAGAGAAGATTGATGAATATGAAAGAATATTAATAACCCAAAGTGCCCAAATACCTATAAAGGACATCATATCCATAGACATATACAACGAGGATTATAAGTAAAAACCAATCATCTGCCGAGATCAATCGGTAAATGATTGGTTTTTGTTATGCCTTTAGTTTAGTATTATTTTGGTGTCTTATTCCGCTTTTCTGAATTTCCTTCTCAGCTTTGGACTTACGATCGCCACCGCTCCTGCAAAGGAAACCACCGCAAGAGGAATGAAGATCAGTTCCTCCCCCGTCTCGACGGCAAGCTGCTTTGCACGGGCGTCTTTCAATCTTTGCCATCTTGAAGAATTCAGCTCAATATTTCTACTGAAGTCATCTGTATTTTTTAAAACATCTAAATAATCTATAAATACGCTCATTCCCATTGAAGTAAGATCATTTTTTAAAAAATTAAAGAATTCATTGTCTTCAAAAGAAATGTTTTGACCAGATATTTCGAATAAATCAGCATCACATACAACCTTTCCCAATGGTTCAACAAAAACTGCGTATGGCATACAAAGTAAATTATATGCTGTAACCTCATCTTCAACATACAAAGCTTCAATAAAGAAATCAGGAACATCCCATGTACCGAAACTACCGTCAGAGTTTCGTACGCTTTCATATTCTTCATCGGTTAAAAACGAAAGTAACGGACGAATACAATCGGGATCGTCTTTCATTTTCTTGTAGGCATCAATCAATTCTTGTTTGCTTATATCGTAACGCTTTACAAGATCTCTAAGTAAAGATTTTGATCTTTCATAATTCTTATATAATTCCGGACATACAACCTCATAATAATTATTATTATCATCGCAAATCAAACCAAAAAAACTGCTTACTTCTCCGAGTTCATTCGGTTCTTTTGTTAATTTAAGCTGATCTGCTATATCAGTATACAAAATAACCAACAAACAATTATCAAAGTGATGTTCGAGATATGGCGATGCTGTACGGTATTCACCCCAAAAACCTGTAGTTATACCATCATTATAGTTTTTGTAAAAATAATTTTGCCGTTCATCAAATAGTTTTATATATAAATCGTTGGCGTACGATGCCACATTAAAATTTGTAATTAATGAAAAACACAATGTACACATCATTAATAAAGCTATTATTTTTTTCATAACTTGCCTCCTACTTTTTGAAAATATGATATAGCTACCCCTGTTATTCCGTTTAATTAAATCTCTTTCTTTTGTTATGACTTACGATCGCCACCGCTCCTGCAAAGGAAACCACCGCAAGAGGAATGAAGATCAGTTCCTCCCCCGTCTCGACGGCAAGCTGCTTTGCACGGGCGTCTTTTAAAATCAAGCTTACTTCGTAATTTGTTTCGTCTATATCACCACTGTGATATAGAATGTTAATAAAATCCCCCATAAAATCCGATGTCAAATCAAGGTCATAATATTCTGAAGGGTCTAAGTAGAAGAACGAATGATAATACTCATACATGCACACAACAGTAACCATTGAATCAAATTCTTTTACATATACTGAATAGGGCATTGCAAGCAGATTATTAGCCATTTCATCTTCTTCTAAATAGAGTGCTTCGATCATGAAATCTTCAAGAGGCTCTCGGCAGAACAACCCGTTACTGTTTCTTACACTTTCAAACTCCTCGTCACTGAGCATATTCAAATATTCTCTGATGCAATCGGGATCCTCTTGCATTTTTTCATTTGCCGCAATAAGCTCTTCCTTGGATATATCGAAATAGTCAAGACAAGCTCTTAAAGGAGATTTTGCTTCCCAATTCCGATAAAAATCCGCCCTACAAGAATCTGTTGCCGCCTCTATTTCAGGCGATACAATAAAAAGCATATGTGACATAAACAGGGAATCAAATCCGCTCCATACATAATCACCAGTCTCATATGCTCTGTATACCTCAAATGTCATATCGTCAATGGCATCTGTATACAGCAATACGGTAAGATCACAAGCTTCAAAAAACGATTGCATCCAATATGGTCCCCCAACATTGAAATTAGGTACGGGAATCTGTGGGTCTACGTCCGCTTTTTCAAGGAACTCTCCATACGCAGGGTATTTTGAAACAAGATATTCCTTTCTTGCCGCAATCAAATCGTCGTATTTATCTTCTGCTAAAGTGTTTAAAGAAAAAACAGAAAAGCAACATATAAGTATTGCAACTATCAAAGCTAAGCTATAAATTTTTTTCATGTTGTAGCAACCTCCTAATTAACTCGGTTTAACGTCAAAGCTAACAGTTTCCTCTACATTCGGTATAAACCATAAAGGATTCAAAGGAATCAACTTTTGTGAATAGTTTTCTGTTGCAGTATTGTGTAGGAACACTCCGTAATGTAAATGCGCTCCACTTCCACTACCAGTATCACCCATTTTTCCAATATTCATTACCGAATATCCGTCTCCGTTTGCGGTAATATTCCAACGGTACTGCCCCTTGGTGCTTTTGATGCCCTGTGTGATGCCAATAACGTCCTTAATGCCGCTCTCGGCACCTCACACATTGCACCGAGACGGCAGGCTCGTGTTTTCACTTTCCATACTGCCACCGCCTTTGTATTTTTTTCCAATTAAAGTATATCACAGTGGTAATATTTTTGTCAATATGACAATATGTACAAAAAATATCTGTCTAAAATTACCGATTAAAAAGGGATAAAAATCGAAATTCATCGATTATCCCAAAAATCATATCGTTTATCCCGGGATTCAAAAAAGGCTCATCAATTATTCCAAGATTTTGGGATAATTGATGAAATATCGGCGGAATTTCTTTGTGCAATTTGACGAATAAAATTGGAAATTAATCATAAAAAATTAGAAAAATATTCTATGTTGGTATATCTGATCTGTTTTTCTTTTTCAAAACCCTTGAATTTCACTAAAATATTTGATATAATGATGGGTGGCAGAAAGAATCTTAAATGAAAGGAAGAAAAATGATAAAGATTTATCTCATAATTATAGGTGTAATAAGCTTTATAGCTTTTATTTCCTACGGTGTTGATAAAAGAAAATCAAAAAAGAATAAATGGCGTACACCTGAAAAGGTGCTTTTGTCCCTTGGTTTTTTCGGGGGAGCTTTAGGCGCAATTATGGGAATGAAGCTTTTCCGCCATAAAACAAAGCATTGGTATTTCTGGGTCATCAATATATTGGGACTCCTTTGGCAGATCGCCTTGGGAGTATGGATATATATAAGCTTTTAGGAGAAAGTATGATAAAGACACAAGGACTTATAATAAAGCCCCTTGTTCCCGAGGACGAGGCGGTAATATCGGAGCTTTTCACCGATGAAATTGTAAAAAAGACGTATATACTCCCTGATTTTAAAGACAGTGAGCATCTCCACAAATATTTTTTGAGGATACTTGATATATCCAACAATTCAGAGCATTATCTCTGGGGGATATACGTAGAAGAAAGCGGTGAGCTTGTTGGCATCATCAATGATACAGACATTGATGCATACGAAAAAATCGAGCTTGGATACGCCTTGCTTCCGAGATATCACAACAAGGGATATGCAACGCAGGCGCTTGGCGCCATGATCGGATATCTGAAAGGCATCGGCTACAAAAAAATAGAAACGGGAGCATTTGAGGAAAATTCCGCAAGCATCAGAGTGATGGAAAAATGCGGAATGACAAAAAGCGGTATGACAGGAGAGTATGACTACAGAGGTGAAAAACACAAAGTAATATATTATTCCATATAGGAACAGGAGGTAAAAAGGATGTTAAAAAGATTTTTGGCATATTATAAGCCCCACAAATTAATATTTACCCTTGATATGCTGGCATCATTTTCGGTGGCTATGATAGCCATTATGTATCCCATCATAACAAGAACAATGCTCAATGACCTGATACCAAACAAAAATTACAAAATGGTTGTAATTGCAGGGTTGGGTCTGCTTGGAATTTACGGATTGAGAATGCTGCTGAATTATTTCGTTCAGTATTACGGACACGTTATGGGAGTTCGTATGCAGGCGCAGATGCGAAGCGATATGTTTGATCATCTTGAAAAGCTGCCATTCAGCTTTTATGATAACCATGAAACAGGAAAGATCATGTCAAGAATGACCAACGACCTTATGGATATCAGTGAGCTTGCCCACCACGGTCCTGAAAATGTACTGATATCAACTACGTCTGTGATCGTTTCGTTTATATATCTTGCAACCATCGAGTGGAGATTGACATTAGTAATATTTTTGTGCGTACCAATACTTATGGCAATAGCATTCGTGCTTCGCAAAAAAATGAGATCGGCATTTATGAAAAGCCGTACCTCTGTAGCGCAGATCAACGCGTCTCTTGAAAGCAGCATTTCGGGAATAAGAGTTACAAAGGCGTTCAATAATGCACCCAAGGAAAAGGAAAAATTTGAAGAGGGCAACGGAGCCTTTGTGTCTGCCCGTCGGGAAGCATATAAAGCTATGGGACAGTTCCATTCGGGAACGTCATTTATAACGGACGTGTTCAACGTGGTAGTGCTGATTGCAGGCGGTCTTTTCATGTATAACGGTGATATAGGCTTCGGAGACTATTCCGCATTCTTCTTGGCAGTAGGTATGTTTACAGGTCCTGTAATGACACTGATAAACTTTACAGAGCAGTATCAGAACGGAGTAACGGGATTTGAAAGATTTCTTGAGATCATGGATGCAGAACCCGAAAAGGACAGGGAAGATGCTGTTGACGCAGGTGTCCTTGAGGGTAACATCGAGTTTCAAGGAGTGGAATGTGCATACGATGACGAAAAGCACGTTCTGAAAGGAATTGATCTCAAAATTAAAAAGGGATGCAAATATGCGCTGGTTGGTCCGTCGGGAGGCGGTAAAACCACAATATGCCACCTGATCCCCAGATTTTATAATATCGCATCGGGAAAAATACTTATAGACGGAAAGGATATAAATTCTTTCACTGCTCATTCGCTGAGAAGAAATATAGGAATCGTACAGCAGGATATATATTTGTTCAACGCAAGCATCAGAGACAATATTCTTTACGGAAGACTTGACGCCACGGAAGAAGAAGTGATCGCAGCGGCAAAGAGCGCCAATATCCACGATTACATCATGACACTTGAAAAGGGCTATGATACAGTCATAGGCGAAAGAGGTGTAAGGCTTTCGGGAGGACAAAAGCAGCGCTTGTCAATTGCAAGAGTGTTTTTGAAAAATCCGCCAATACTTATTCTTGACGAGGCAACATCAGCCCTTGACAATACAACGGAAATACTGATACAGGAAGCCCTCGACGAGCTTTGTAGGGGAAGAACCACACTTGTTGTGGCGCACAGACTTTCTACAATTAAGAACGCAGATGAAATAGCAGTGGTGTCAGGAGGTCTCATCACCGAGCAGGGCACACACGAGGAGCTTATAAATCATGAGGGCGGCGTATATTCAGAACTGTACAAGCTCCAGTTCAGAGCGGGACAAATGTATTGATTTTTAAGTAAAATATCGTCAAACTATTGACAAAATAAGAATAATAAAATATAATATGCAAGTAATTGCAGATTTTTGGAGGTTACCATGGGTAAGAGAGACAGAGAAGCAATTAACAAAAAGATCGCCGAAGGCGAGGAAAGAGAGAGAAAAGCAGAAATGAAAAAGAAAAAGGCAGAATGGAAAAAGGAAAGAACTTCTTTCTGGACAGACTTTAAGAAGTTTATAACAAAGGGTAATGTGCTTGATATGGCAGTAGCGGTAGTAGTTGCTACAGCGTTCAATGCAATCGTATCAGGACTTGTAAAGAACATCATTACACCCTGCGTTACATACCTTACAAGCGGCGTAAGCATCAACGAGTGGAAGTACATTCTTCGTGAGGCTGTTCCCGCAGTACTTGACGAAGCAGGAAACGTTGTAACTGCTGAGGTTACTGAGATCGCAATTTCATATGGTATTTGGATCCAGTCAATCGTTGACTTCCTTATAATTGCGTTCAGCGTATTCGTATTTGTTCGTATATTCAACAATATGCAGAAGAAGCTCAACTGGAAGGAAGAGCAGAAGAAGGCAGAGGAAGCAGCAAAGAAGGCAGAGGCAGACAAGATTGCTGCAGAAAAGGCAAAAGCAGAGGCAGACGCTCTCAAAGCAAGAGAGGATGCATTCTATGCTAACGTACAGGCACAGGCAGACCTCCTCCGCGATATCAAGGAGCTTATCGCTAAGAAGTAATTAAAACTAAAAAAGCTGTAAAAACTCGAGTTTTTACAGCTTTTTTTACGTCTGTTTTAGTTATTTCGTAAATTTATCCAAAACCTCTTGTGTAATGGGTCTTGTTTTATCATAGAACATTCTGTCATGCTCTGATATTTGTCTTGCCACCTTGCAGGGAGAGCCGTAAGCAACAACATTTGGGGGAATATCGTGAGTAACGATGGAACCGGCTCCGATGACGGTGTTGTCTCCAATGGTCACTCCCGGAAGTATGATGCTTCCTGCGCCGATCCAACAGTTTTTGCCTATTTTAACGGGCAGATTATATTGACATCCCTTTTCCCGAAGCTCGGGCAAAATAGGATGAGTTGCAGAGTCAACCGTAACGTTAGGACCGAATTTTGTACGGTCGCCAACGTAAATATGTGTGTCATCCACTAAGGTGAGATTGAAGTTTGCATAAATATCGTTGCCGAAATGAACGTGGCGTCCGCCCCAGTTTGCGTGGAAAGGTGGCTCAATGTAGCAGTTCTCACCGATCTCTGCAAACATTTCTTTAAGAAGTCTCTTGCGCTTTTCGCTTTCTGCAGGACGGGTGGAATTGTAATCATAAAGCCTATCGATGCATTTTTCCTGTTCAGCCAACAATTCCTTTTCAGCATAGTTATAAATTTCGCCTGAATGTAAAAAACTGAATTTTTCCATGGTGTCTCCTTTTTATTAAATATTTATGATGATTTAATATTCTTTTAATATATGCGTATTAGTATATATAGGAAATAATATACTTTGGAGGTTGAGATGAAGAAAAAAATTGATTGGTCTTGGTTGCGGGAAATACGTATATCTAACATAATTAAACTGATTTTAGCAGGACTTGTAAATTCAATAGGTGTAACGTGCTTTATAGCCCCGGTAAGCCTATATGACAGCGGTGTATCAGGAACGTCAATTTTGCTGTCCCAGCTTTTGCACATATCTCTTTCAGTATTTCTTATACTGTTGAACATTCCGCTGTTTTTGTTCGGTCTTAAAAGACAGGGACCACTTTTAACCTTTTATGCTATAATTTCCGTAGCAAGCTATTCAATTTTTGCATTTTTAATAAATGACGTGTTGCCCATTGACGTAAGCATAGCTTCCCCGTTAGCAGGACAGGATCTCTTGCTTTGTGCGGTATTCGGTGGAATCATATCGGGTATCGGAAGCGGTCTTGCCATAAGATTCGGCGGAGCGATGGACGGTGTTGAGGTCATGGCGGTAACCTTTGCGGGAAAGATGGGAATTTCCGTAGGTACGTTCATGATGATCTATAACGTAATCCTTTACATTATTTGCGGAATTGTAAACAATAGCTGGATATTACCTTTATATTCCATTGTAACGTATTTTGCAGGATCAAAGGCGGTTGACTTTATCGTTGAGGGTCTTGACAGATCCAAAGCGGCTACCATAATTACGTCAAATCCCGATGAAGTATGCTGGGCGCTTTCCAAGGAATTCAAAAACGGAATGACCATTTCGGAAGCAAGAGGATTTTATTCAGGTGAGAGCAAAACCTCCGTGTATCTTGTTTTACATTGGTATCAGATAACCAAAGTAAGAGATATTGTTCATAAATACGATCCCAATGCTTTCGTGACTATTTCCGAGGTTGCAAACGTGTTTACAGCAAAAGAAAGATAAAATATGATCAGATCCGTTGTGCCAAGGCATGACGGGTCTTTTTTTACCCAAACTTTTTTTAAAAAAGCTTAGCGGGAGGGACAAAGCTCCATGTTATAAAATCTACAGGTTTCCAAGAATTTCATCAAGAGTGTTTATGTCATTTTCCGAGGTTGCCCAGCTTGTTGCAAAGCGAACCACGGTTCTATCAGCATCAAAGGGTTCCCAATAACAAAAGCCTACCTTTTCCAAAAGTATGTCATAAACGGAGTTATCAAGAATCACAAAGATCTGATTGGTTGGAGAATCCATGTAAAGCTCAAATCCGTGTTTAATAAATACCTTCTTCAAAAGCTCTGCCATTTCTATGGCGTGGCGGCTGATTTTAAAATATAGATCATCGGTAAAGAGCGTATCAAACTGAATACCAAGAAGACGTCCCTTGGCAAGCAAAGCGCCGTGCTGCTTGATCTTTGTGAAAAAAGCCTTGGGTAAAGAATCTTTTTTGAAAACCACAGCTTCACCGATAAGTGCGCCGACCTTTGTACCGCCGATATAAAAGGCATCGCAAAGACGGGCTACATCCTTGATGGTGACGTCGGTGCTATAGGAGGCAAGACCGTAACCAAGACGGGCGCCGTCAAGATACAGCCCAATTCCGTGAGCATGGCAAAAGTCCGATATTTCCGAAAGCTCCTCAAGTGAATAAAGCGTGCCGTATTCGGTGGGATGTGAAATATAAAGAAGCCTTGGGGCAACCATATGGGCATTGTTTTTGTCGTTTTCAAAACCAATGACAAGGGATTTTAAATCATTAATATCGATCTTTCCGAGATATTGGGGCAAAGAAAGAATTTTGCGTCCCGTATATTCAATAGCCCCGGCTTCATGACAGTTGATATGTCCCGTATTGGCAGAGATAACCCCTTCTGATGAATCAAGCATGGTGTCGATGACGATCTGATTGGTCTGAGTACCGCCTGAAAGGAAAAACACTTCAGAATCATGTTGACCGATGGCTTCTCTGATCTTTTCCTTTGCAGAATGACAGTAGCAGTCATCGCCGTAGCCGGAAAGCATTTCCATATTTGTTTTTACAAGAGCTTCAAGAATTTTTTCGTGACAGCCTTGGATGTAGTCACTTTCAAATGATATACGAGCCATAATTTTTTCTCCAATCAAAAATATAGAACAAGTTTAGCATATAAATCCAAAAAAATCAAGGCAGTATTTCATCTGTTTCCTCTTTCGACAACTAATTTATTTTCGGGGCGGTATTATAAGTGCAGCAAGTCCAATAAAGTACGGAGGAAGAAAATGAATAACGAAAGAATACGGGAAAAGGTGAATTCCTTAAAGGAAAATATACTTTTGCGTGTAGGTGAGCAGTTTGACGGTAAAAAGGGAAATGATCTTACGGAGGCAGTACTGACAAAGCTTTGCAGGGGTGCTGTGTCGTCACTGTATGCTTTTTTACTCGCATCATGCTCGGCGCTTTTTGCAACATATCCCTTTGGCATAGCATTTCTTTGCGGAAGCTCTGAAAAGACGGTATATAAATATATCGGGTGTATTTTTGCGGCATTTTTTGTTTCTACAGATTATAAATTTGTCCATCTGATCGCATATACGGGGATAATTTTACTGCGGTATGCAGTGTCCAAATGGCTGTCGGACAAAAAGGAAAGGGCGTTTTCGGAGGATTTCGGGATACGTGCCATCATATCTGTGGTAGCAGCCTTTTTGGTTGGAATATATACATGTATTCAGGAAAGATTTACCATTCACAGTCTTGGGGCGTTGGTGTTTTCCTGCGGTGTGTGTCTGTGTCTCGGATATATTTTTTCAGGCATAACGGGAAGCAGAAATACACTTCACCGTGCCGGTGCTGAATATGCTATGAGCTTTTGTCTTGTATATTCACTTTCCAAATACAGTATAATCGGGTTTTCCATTGGCTTTGCAGTGTGTACAACGGTAACTCTTTATGTCGCGATAAAAAAAGATCTTTTGAATGCCGCAGTCACAGCAATTATATCGGGTCTTGCCTGTAATGAGCCGACTGTTGCGCCCATGTTTGCCCTCATTGCCCTTGTGTGCGGAGTGGTGAGAAGGATAAACAGGCGCCTTGCAATCAGTACGGGACTTTTTGTAGGAGCTGTATACGGCTTTTGGGTATACGGCTCAAAGGCGTTTTCATATGTAATTCCCGATCTTATATGCGGAGCGATCATTATAATTCCTATGCTGTATTTTTCCAAGGATAAAAGCGAAGGAGTATCAAGCCCCAAAAACAGCTATAGAGAAAGGGATATAATGCTGAATTCTGCGTCCGTTGGGCAGTCAAGGCAAATGTCGGAGTCAATAAACTCATTAGCGTCGATACTTGAGGAGCTTTCAAGGACAATGAGGACTCCGTTTTTTTCGGATACAAAGGAGGTTTGCGAAAAAGCACATTTAAGTGTTTGCACAACATGCGAAAAAAGCTGCTTTTACAGAAACGGCGAACGGGCAGAGGATGTGGTCTTCAGAATGGCAAATGCGCTGTTTGAAAACGGATATCTTCGGAAAGAGGATCTTCCGATGAATTTTCAAAACCACTGTAAAAATAAAAGAGAGCTTGTAAGACAGGTGAATGAAGCCTATGGGGACATGCTCCGAAGGCTTATAACCGACAATAATTCCAAAGCCTATTCCTGTAGCTTTGTTTCAATTGCAAAGCTGATAGAGGAAGGAATCGAGCGTAGAGAAAATGAATTTGCCATTGATGAAATGCTGTCAATTGCTGTAAAGAACGAGGCTGAATCGATGAAGCTTCGGTGTGACAGCATATATGTCTATGGGAAAAGAAAGAAAAATCTGCTTTGCGAGGGAATGCCCGACGGAGCCTTGGGGGTCAGCGGAAATAAGCTGAAGGAACGTTTTTCCGCAATAATTGACAGTCCCTTGACACAGCCTTTTATAGAGTCCGACGGTGAAAAATGGAAGATGAAAATGGAGGGTCTACCCATAATCGGAGCTGAAATAGCGATACTAACAAAAAACTGTCAGGGGGAAGAGGTCTGCGGAGACTCGGTTGTATCCTTTACAACAAATGACGGATATTTTTATACAGTGCTTTCCGACGGAATGGGAAGCGGAGTTGAAGCCGCCCTTGTGTCAAGGATATGCTGTACTTTTGCAGAAAAGCTTTCGATGTGCGGTGGAAGTCTGAAAACTGTGATAGAAACCATAAATAATTATGTATTGAGTCAAAGCAATGAATGCAGTGCAACGGTGGATCTTCTCAGAGTGGATAAATATACTGCAAAAGCCTGTTTTGTAAAAAGCGGAGCGGTGTCATCAATGGTAATTCGGGGAGGACATGTTTTCAGGATAAATTCCTCGAGTGTGCCTGTGGGAATTGTCAGAGAGCTGAACTGCGAGGTGATAACTTTGCCTGTAAAGGCGGGAGACTTTATAATCATGAACAGCGACGGAGTAACGCCTGATTTTGAAAGCGGACTTTTTGCCGCGGATATAGTGACAAGAGGGGACAAGCTTACTCTTGAAGAAATTGCAAGGGCAATAATTCAGGGAGCGGAAAACTCAAGCCATCGCTCCGACGACATGTCAGTGGCAGTAATAAGGATCACCGATGCCATAAATATGTAAGCTAAAAAAGGGGTTGAACCGAGGAATTAAAATCCAAGGCTCAACCCATATTTTATTTAAAATAGATTTAAAATTATTGATAGGAGTTTAAGAACTCAACCATAACTGACCAACGAAGCTCAGCCCAGTTTATAAGGTAATCAATGTGCTGATCGTAGGTATAAAGATCTGAAGAAACATTGGAGGAAACATAGCTGTGGTAGCGGTGTCCGTACATATTCCAGAATATTGCGTTTTTGTCAGCGGAGGATTCAAGCTCATCGCCCTTGGACTTGACTGCATCAAGAGTTGCCTTGAAGTCGGTGTCAAGCTCTTTCATACGTGCAAGGACAGCCTTTCGGAACCATTCCTCCTCAACAAGTTCTGCGTACCAGGTACAGCCCTCTTCACCGATGGAGACCATGTCCTCATAATTTACAGCTTTGCCGTAGGTGCCAAATCCGAAGTCAAAGTCCCAAGGAGCAGTAAAATAGATCTTTCCGCCGGGAGCTTTTTGCATATAGAAGCTTGCAGCGCCAACGTCAACATCCTTGGTAAGCTCCTCAATGATGTACATATCAATGAGGGAGGGGATGTCGATCAGCTGCTCAATCACAACTTTGTTGCCGTTGCAAATGGCGTTGTGGCAGGTTTGAATGTATTTGGCGATGTATTCAAGGTCATCGTCGGTGCATTGGCTTTTTACAACAAATTCTCTTGGATTATCGTTGGAAGCGGCGCCGTAGCCTTCAACATAGAAGAACGGCTGTCCCTCGTCAGTTCCGCGAAAATCGATTTCAATGAGGTATCCCTTGTCCGTTGAATCAACAGTGTCATCAACGTTTACACGGTCCTTTGCCACCTCAACATGCTCGGTGACCATATACATACCGCGGTATTCGCAGTTTACATAGAGCTGGACCCACTGACAGTCGGGAACATAGGGAAGAGTGCCCATTTTGTCAGCAAGCTCCCAAACAAGATAGTTACGAAGACCTGAAAGGTCAAATTTATTGGAATTGAGGACCCAGTCCCTGTTCTTGCTGTCACCGATTCCAAGAAGCTTTGCTTCCTCGTCAAGCTTCAGTCTGTAGGAATTTTTGCTGTCATAATCGGTTTGTGAGGCATATGGGTTCCAAGAGGAGTTACCTCTGCCCTTGATCTGCAGGGTAGCGCTGATGTCGTATTTTTCCTTTGAGGCGCCAATGATCAGCATTTCGGCACCGATATATGTTTTTGCGTTTACAGGTCTGTTTGTTTCAGTGAAGATATACATGTTTGCAATTGGCATATCATCACGGGAGTCCTTGATAAAGTAAGCCTTGTACTGATTTTTTCCTTCAGCGG
>SVUF01000027.1 GCA_015063395.1 Oscillospiraceae bacterium | reverse complement strand
TATAAACCTTACCGTAAGTAAGAAAAACGTACATTATTGAGAAAGGAGCCTATAACTTATGGATATCAAAAAAAATAAAAAGCCCACAAGCGTACTTGGTATTCTCGGAAAAACAATTGTCTATACGCTCCTTGTCTTCTGGGCGTTGGTCGTTATTTTCCCTTTTTATTGGATGATCCTTACCTCCATAAAAAGCTATGGAGAATACTCCTCTGAATACATACCCAAATTCTTTACAAGCTCACCCACAATTCAAAACTATATAGATGCATTCACCACTGTGGATCTTGGCGGTTATTTTGTCAACACACTTATTTTTACACTGCTGACAACTGCTATCATGCTGATCGTCACCGTATTTTCAGCTTTCGCCTTTTCAAGACTGAATTTCAAGGGCAAGGATCTTGTTTTTACTCTTTTCCTGTCCCTTATGATGATCCCCAACGAGCTTGTAATCATTACAAATTACGTTACAATTACCAATCTCGATATGCGAAACACCTTTGCAGGTCTGATTCTTCCATCGGTGGCTTCCATATTCTACATCTATCTCTTGAAGGAAAACTTCTCGCAGATACCCGATGAGCTTTATTATGCGGCAAAGGTGGACGGAACCTCGGACCTTAAATATCTTTTTAAAGTCATGATCCCCATATGTAAGCCCACAATCATTACCATTACTATTTTGAAGATCATTGAATGCTGGAACTCATATGTATGGCCCCGTCTTATCACGGACGAGGAGGCATACTACCTTGTTTCAAACGGTATTCAAGAGATCCGCGAAAACGGCTTCGGACGTGAAAACCTTCCTGCCATGATGGCGGCGGTGGTTGCTATATCAGTTCCGCTGATCGTTCTGTTCCTTATATTCCGTAAGCGTATTATGGAAGGTGTTGCAAGAGGAGGTACAAAGGGATGAAAAAGCTTATTTGTCTTTTGTTTGTTTTTACTTTTATTTTGACCTCTCTTTGCTCCTGTCACGGAAGCGACGGTATTCCCGCCTTTGAATTACCTGAAAGCTTTGACACCAATGAGCCAATTGAGATCACCTTCTGGGCAAAAAGCGACACCAATGTTGCAATGTCCGATGTTTACAGAAAGGCAATTGCCGATTTCCAGAAGATCTATCCCAACATCACTGTAAAGCTTAAGCTTTATACTGACTACGGAAGGATTTACAATGACGTAATCACCAATATCCCCACAATGACAACTCCCAATGTATGTATTACATACCCCGACCACATCGCAACCTATATTACAGGCGAAAATGTTGTTGTACCCATTGGGGAGCTGATGAATGACAGTAAATTCGGTCTTGGCGGCAGTGAAGTAAAATTTGATTCCCCCGCCGTTTCAGAGGTTACAAAAAAATTTCTTGATGAAGGTAAGGTGGGCGGAGTTCAATATGCCCTTCCCTTTATGAGATCCTCGGAGGTATGCTATATAAACAAGACCTTTGTAGAAAAGCTTGGGTATACCCTTCCCGAAATCCTTACTTGGGACTTTATCTGGGAGGTTTCCGAGGCAGCCAACAAAAAGGAATTGGTTGACGGTGAGGAGATTTATTCAATCAACGGTCAAAAGGTCATGATTCCGTTTATCTATAAATCAACGGATAATATGATGATCCAGATGCTTAAGCAAAAGGGTGCTGACTACTCAACTGACAACGGTGACATTCTCCTTTTCAACGATGTCACAAGGGATATTCTCTATACTGTCAGAGACCACGCCGCAACAGGTGCGTTTTCAACCTTCAAGATCTCAAGCTATCCTGCAAACTTTCTCAACGCAGGTCAGTGTATTTTCGCAATTGACTCAACTGCAGGTGCAACTTGGATGGGTACCGATGCCCCAAACTCCGACATTGACGACAGCGTACTTGTTGATTTTGAAACAGTTGTAATGCCACTTCCCCAATTTGATATCCAAAACCCTCAAATGATCTCACAGGGTCCCTCGATATGTCTTTTCAACAAGCAGGATCCCCAAGAGGTTCTGGCATCCTGGCTGTTTATGCAATTTCTTCTTACAGATGAGATCCAGATCGCATATGCCATGACCGAGGGCTATGTCCCCGTTACAGACAAGGCTCGTGAAAATGAATCATATCTTGACTACCTTTCACGTGAGGGTGAGAACAACTCCACCTATTACGACATTAAGATCAAAGCTACAAAAATCGTTCTGGAAAACACGGAAAACACCTTCATCACCCCTGTTTTCAACGGCTCTGCTTCTGTAAGAAATGCCGCAGGACAGATGATCGAGAATATCACCAAGCAAGCAAACAGAAACAAAGAGGTGAACGATCAGTACATCACCGAGTTGTATTCCAAAATGACCTCACTTTACGCTCTTGACAGCCTGCAGGACAATCAAGTTGGAGGAAGCACAAAGCAGGAATTCGGAAAGCTCCCCACAATGTCAATAATTCTGATTGTTACCCTAATTTTAATTTGGATCCTTTTAGCAATATATACAATTTTTCAATCATTTAAGAAAAAAATCGGTCAAAAATAATTATTGACTTTTTTCAAAAAAAAAGATATAATACACGTGGTTCGGTATAAAGTATACTGAAAAGAGAAATTTGAAGAAATTTTAAATTGAAGAAAAGGAAGAAACAGAAATGAAGAAACTCGTTAGCATTATGCTCGTTGTTCTTGCTCTCGTTGCTGTTCTCGCTTCTTGCGAAACAACACCTGCAACAACAACACCTGCAACAACAACACCCGCAACAACAGCACCCGCAACAACAACAGTTGAAGATCCTAAGTCTGAAGGCGTTATGACATACGATGAGTATGTTAAGGCTGAGCTCAAGACTGAAGTTGTAATCGAAGCATACGTTCAGGCTCACCAGTCTTGGTGGGACAACAAGATCACTGTTTACGCTCAGGACCGTGACGGTGCATACTTCCTCTACGAAATGCCCTGCTCCGAGGCTGATGCTGCAAAGCTCGTTCCCGGAACAAAGATCAAGGTAAAGGGAATCAAGGCTGAGTGGTCCGGCGAAGTTGAGATCACTTGGGACGCAGAGACAACAGTTGAAGACAAGGTATTTGAGATCATTGAAGGTAGCTACATCGCTCCCGCTTTTGATGCAACTTCTCTCCTTGGAACTGATGACCTCATCAAGCACCAGAATGAGTTCGTTACATTCAAGGGTCTTACAGTTGAAAAGGTAGAATACAGAGACGGTCAGCCCGGTGATGACATCTACCTCACATTCAAGCACGGCGAAAATTCATACAACTTCTGCGTAGAGGTTTATCTCACAGGAACAGATTCCGATGTTTACAAAGCAGTTGCTGATCTTAAGGAAGGCGACAAGGTTGACGTTGAAGGATTCCTTTACTGGTACAACGGCGCTAACCCCCACGTAACTTCTATCACAGTTGTTAAATAATTAAATACCAAAACCAAAACGTTTAAAGAGCAGTTTTAAAAATTGCTCTTTTTTTGTTGACAACTATAAAATATGGTGATATAATCCATATGATAATACATTTAACCTTGGAGGTGTTTATGAGAATTTTATTTCAAGGCGATTCCATTACGGATTGCGACAGATCCAGAACCAATGACGCTAATGTAGGTACGGGATATCCCCTGCTTGTAAAATCACAGCTTGGATATACTGAACCTGCAAAGCATGAATTTTTTAACAGAGGTATCAGCGGAAACAGAATCGTTGACGTTTATGCAAGAATCAAAAGAGATATAATCAATTTGAAGCCCGATGTCATGAGCATACTCATCGGCGTAAACGATGTTTGGCACGATGTTGATGAAAATTGCCCCAACGGTGTAGATGCTGACAAATTCTACAAGATCTACTCAATGCTCATTTCCGAAATTAAGGAAGCGCTGCCAAATATTAAGATCATGATCCTTGAGCCCTTTGTTCTGAGGGCTGCCGCTACTGACGGTGCTTGGGAATTCTTCAGCACTGAGGTTCCCCTTCGTGCAAAGGCTGCAAAGCAGATCGCAGAAGACTTTGGTCTTCCCTTCATTCCCCTGCAGGCAGGCTTTGATGAGCTTGAAAAGCTCGCTCCTGCAAACTATTGGCTTGTTGATGGCGTTCACCCTACTGCCATGGGTCACCAATACATCAAGGATCAGTGGCTGAAGACATTTGCACTTTTATAATACTTTTACATAAAATGCAGCACAGGCTGCAAGAAAAAGCCAAGCTCCGCGTGAGTGCGGCTTTTTTTAAATTTTATAGGTCAAATGACCAATTCCTGCAAAATAAAACACCAATCATCTGCCGAAACATACTTCGGTAAATGATTGGTCTTTTATTTTTTATGCCTTAAGCTTATATTCCTTATTTCCGCAAAGCTCGATGATTCCGTCATATGTCATATCCTCAAGCACCTCCTGTGCGCTTGTTATATCTATGCCGAGAAGATCGGATATATCCTTTATATTACAGCTTATCTTGCTTGTTAAATAGCTGACCACGATCTCGCGGTAGGCATAGCCTTCCTTTACACTTACTGATTTTCGCTTCTCCAAAGAGCTTTTGAAGGGCAATTGAAATTCCACCTTATCCGGTGAAAAATGTTCTTTAAGTATTGGAGAGGGATATCCCGCCTTTTCCCAAACACTGTATATATTTGGAATTCCCCCGCCTACGCTTTTTCCAACCTCTATTGCTTTGAACATGGATTTTAAAAGGGGATTTGCAGGGTCGCTGACACCGCCGACCATGGCTCGTTCAACATCGATCCTCAACGCACCCGAGTTTATAAATGTTATTCCGCTTTCCTCCACATTCACCTCGGAGCCCCAAGGTAAAAGATAATCTGTATTTATAAGGCAATTGGCAAGTGCCTCGCATATTGAGCTTTGTATGTCTACGCCCCCTCTTGATATACCCTCAAATCTTTTTTCCGCTTCCTCGTAAAAATCAAAAACATTAAGATCCTGTATACAGTCACAGCCCTCATGATATCTCAAAGAATAATCAGGAAAGGCTTTCTTTATATATTCTGTTTTTCCAAACATCAAAAGACCTGCAGCCGTAGGAGTCAGCACTCCGTTTATGTCAACAGCACCTCCGACAGAAATGAGATCCGCATCATTTTCGCCCATTCGTTTTCTGTACCTTTCAAAGCTATCAAACTTAATGGACTGAAGATCATACTCCGCCATAGCTTTTTGATCCGACAATCCCCTTGCGGCTCTGACCATTGAGTCCACCTCCTCGGCAGTGCATTTATAGTCACCCTCACCGCCTCGGCGGT
The DNA here is from genome assembly GCA_015063395.1 of Oscillospiraceae bacterium. Classification (GTDB taxonomy): domain Bacteria; phylum Bacillota; class Clostridia; order Oscillospirales; family CAG-272; genus SIG714. Next base: position 15,164 of record SVUF01000027.1, on the reverse strand, counting down.
ATGAGCCCTTGTACAGCGAATTGTCGATATATATTGGTCTTTCATGTCTTGCAGCTCTTGGTACTCTTATGGCTATGATACTTTTTCCGTCGATCGTTTCAACACTGACATCGTTTTTAGTCAAAATATTTTTGCTGACTTTGCCCTTATCGTTTATAATCTGCCAGAATTCATCAATAAGCCCTTGGGTGTTGGGAAGATCAATTGCATGGAAGGTTTTGTCTCTGTACTCCTCAACGCCAAGAAGTATGATTCCCCCAAGTGTATTGGCAAAAGCGGAATATGTCTCCCATATGCTCTTGGGAAGTCCGCCAAGAGAACGTTTGGCTTCTATCCTATTGTTTTCCATGTACATTTCAACATTTTTTATGTCGATCATAGTTCCTTCCATCACATTTCTCCCACTCTGCAAATTTACTTATAATGTTGCAAACAAGCTTCTGAGTCTGATCTTTATTGCCCCGAGATTTGCGATCTCGTCGATCTTTATTTGTGTGTATGGCTTTCCGCGGCTTTCAAGTATTGCACGTACCTCATCAGTTGTCACGGCATCCACTCCGCATCCAAAGGAAACAAGCTGAACCATATGTATATTCTCATTTTCCTGTCTTGCAACCCACTCAGCTGCAGTATACAGCCTTGCGTGGTATGTCCACTGATTAAGCACCGTTGTTGCAATCCTTCCTACCTTGCCGCTGACAGAGTCCTCGGTGATCACCACTGCGCCAAGCTCACATATAAGCTTATCCACTCCATGATTGATCTCAGGATCTATATGATATGGTCTACCGGACAGTACAATGACGGGCATGTTTTCCTTTTTGGCAATTGAAATATATTCCTCCGCCTTTTCCCTTACAAGTCTCATATACTCACTGTACTCGAAATACGCCTTCTTTGCCGCTCTCTTAACATCTGGGACCTTAAGGTCAATGCCGTAATTCTTCATCATAACAATAAAGTGCTTTATAAATTCCTTTTTGTCATGTATGGAGATGAATCCATTTATATACTGTACATCCTTTATTTCCTTAACATTTGAGGCGATTACTGTGGGATAATACGCCACTACGGGACAATTATAGTGATTTTTTCCAAGCCCCTCGTCCACATTGTAGCTCATACAGGGATAGAACAGCACATCGGGCTTTTCCTCAAGAAGCGCATCTATATGACCGTGCACAAGCTTGGCAGGATAGCAGGCGGTATCCGACGGTATTGTATGCTGACCCTTCAGATACAGCTTTCTGTTTGATTCCGGTGATACTATTACATTATATCCAAGCTCCGTGAAAAGTGTATACCAAAACGGCAAAAGCTCATACATATTCAGTACTCTCGGAATTGCAACAGTCTTCTTTGACATATCTCTTATATTTGCGCAATACCTTGAAAGAAGGCTGTTTTTATACTCGTACATATTATACTGTACTGTTGATTTTCCCTTGTTTATAGGCTTTTCGCATCGGTTGCCCGCAATATATGTATCTGTACCCGAAAAGGTATTTACTGTCAACGAGCAATTATTTGTACATCCCTTACAGCTTATCGCCTTTACGGTATGGGTAAAGTTTTCAAGCTCATTTTCAGTAATCAACGTGCTTACGCCTGTAGAATGACTCTTTGCATACAGAGCCGCACCGTATGCACCCATCAGTCCTGCGATATTGGGACGGATGACCTCCTTGCCCGTTTCCATCTCAAATGCCCTCAAAACCGCGTCATTCATAAAAGTTCCGCCCTGAACAACGATATTCTCACCGAGATTATCGGGATTTGCGCATCTTATTACCTTATAAAGCGCATTTTTCACAACACTTATTGACAACCCTGCAGAAATATTATCAATAGTCGCTCCGTCCTTTTGAGCTTGCTTTACTGAGCTGTTCATAAATACCGTGCATCGCGATCCGAGATCAACGGGCTTTTCGGCATACAACCCAAGCTTTGCAAACTCCTCGTTTGAATACCCAAGCACCGAAGCAAAGGTCTGAAGAAATGATCCGCAGCCCGATGAACATGCTTCATTGAGGAATATGCTGTCAATTCCTCCGTTTTTGATCTTGAAGCACTTTATATCCTGTCCGCCGATGTCAAGTATAAAATCCACCCCGGGACAGAACTCCGATGCCGCAGTATAGTGGGCAACTGTTTCCACAATTCCAAGATCTGCGTGAAAGGCGTGCTTTACAATTGCCTCTCCGTATCCTGTAACTGCTACGCCTCCTATCTCGATATCCTTGAAGCTTTTATATAGATCAAGAAGGTATTCCCTGATGATTGGTATTGGGTTTCCGCTGTTCTGTCGGTAAATTGGCCGCAATATACCGCCTTCTTCATCAATTACAACAGCCTTTACTGTAGTTGAGCCCGAATCAATTCCGATATATACCTTACCCTTGGGCTTATCCTTAAAGGATATATGACTTGAATTGCCGCTGTGTCTGTTTATAAATTCTCTATATTCCCCTTCGCTTTTAAAAAGAGGCTTACAGGCAGTATAGCCGTCCTTGGAGGAATAATTCTCCGCTCTTGCGGCGATTTCATACAGATCATATTCCTTATTATCAGCGGATAAAGCCGCTCCCATGGCTACAAAATACAGTGAATTTTCAGGACACGTTCCCTGTGTCATCAAGGTTCTGTCAAATGCCGACCTTAAAAACGGAAAAAATGTCAGCGGTCCGCCAAGGTACAACACATTACCGTCGATCTGCCTTCCCTGTGCAAGTCCTGCAACGGTTTGGTTCACAACAGCATAAAAAATACTTGCAGCAATATCCTCTTTTTTCGCACCTTGGTTTATTAGCGGCTGAATGTCGGACTTTGCAAATACTCCGCATCTTGATGCTACTGTATATAGCTTTGTATAATCCGATGCAAGAGCTTCCATTTCAGCAGGAGTAACATTCATCAGCGATGCCATTTGATCGATAAAAGCTCCTGTACCGCCTGCACAGCTTCCGTTCATTCGAACCTCCATAGCATCAGTGAGGAAAAGTATTTTTGCATCCTCTCCGCCAAGCTCGATTACGGTATCTGTTTTTGGCAGAAATGCCTTTACCGCAATTCTTGTTGCATATACCTCTTGTATGAATGTAAGGTCAAGGTCGCTTGCCATTCCCATTCCCGCAGAACCCGAAACAGCCAATGACATTTTTTCACCGTTAAACTTATCGGCAACCGCCTTTATCAGCTCCGCGCATTTTTCGCTGATCTTTGACATGTGCCTTTCATATTTTGAATATATCAGCTCTCCCTTTTCATCAAGCACAACGCATTTGACAGTGGTGCTTCCTGCGTCAAGTCCTATTCTTTTCATTTTCCTTCTCCTTTGCAAGAGCAAGCATAAGCTTTATTCGGTTTTCTTGATTAACCTTTGAAGCCCCTGCGTCATAATCTATGGGCGTAATATTGGCATCGGGGTACATATTCCTAAGAGTCCTTATTGTGCCCTTTGCAACGATATGGTTTGGCAAACAACCAAAGGGTTGGGCGCAAACAACATTTGAATATCCCTTTTCTGCAAGCTCTGCAATTTCCGCAGGTAACAGCCATCCCTCGCCCATTTTTACGCCTCGTCCGATAATCTTTTCTCCAAGCTCTCTCAGATGCTCGAATTTTGCAGGCGCATTAAATTCCGGATGCCTTGCAAGAGCATCAAGCATATATTCCTCAACCTTGTCCGTCACAGAGCCTAAAAGCTTTGTTACACCAAGCTTTGTCTTGGAGCCGCCGTAAAGCTGATAATCCACCTGTTTATGATCGAACATAAACTGTATAAAAGCAAGAAGCCCGGGCACCATGAATTCGCAATCCTGACTTTCAAGAAAATCCTCAAGTCCGTTGTTTCCGAGGGATGAATACTTTACATATATTTCTCCGACAATTCCAACCTTGGTCTTTTTTATGGGAAGACGTTCAATTGCCGCAAAATCATCAACTATATCGCAAAAATTCTTTTTAAGCGCCTTGCCGAAAAGACCTGTATTGTTCTTTAACTGATTTGATATTTCTGAAACCCACTTATCAATTACTCTCTGTGTCTCTCCTTTGTTCTTTTCATATGGCTTAACTTGATTTTTCAAAAGCATGATGAGATCACCGTAAATTGCCGCAACGATACCCTTTATAAGCATTACGGGAGTTATGTCAAATCCGCTTGATTTTTCAACCTTACTAAAACTGAGAGACACCACGGGTACATATCCCATTCCCATATTGTGAAGGGCTTTCCTCAATATCCATATGTAGTTTGAGGCACGGCATCCGCCGCCTGTCTGAAATTGAAGCAGAGCAACCTTATGGGGATCATAATCACCGCAGGTCAATGCATAAAGCTGCTGTCCGCTGACACATATTGCAGGATAGCACATATCATTGTGAATATACATAAGTCCTGTATCAATTACCTCTTTACCCTGATAGTCAAGAAGCTCAAATTTAAATCCGTACATCAGAAAAACCTCTCTGATGAATTTCATGTGAAAAGGAAATGCATTTGGACACAAAATCGTATAGTCCTTTTTCATTTCCTTTGTAAATTCAGGAGTTTCAAATCCGTGTATTGCACCGTATTTATTTTTATTCACTCTTTTTCCTCCTTTATATTCCGATTTTTATATCTGATTACCGTAAATTTCTATATTTTAATTTATAAAATAACTATATACTCCCATTGACATATCAGATTTTATATGATATAATGTCAAATGGTACAAAATGTAACATCTTGTAGTATTATAAATCTTTTCAATACAAATGTCAATATTTGTACAAATAAGTTTATAAAAATGATACAAAAAGAGGGAAAGTTTGTGAACACAAAAGAGGACAGAACAGTTGCCAAGGGAATCCGTACAGCACTTTTGGAGCTTCTTGCGGAAAAGCCCTATGTTGATATTACCGTCACTGATATCGTCAACCGCGCAGGAGTTGCAAGAATATCCTACTATCGCCACTTCTCTTCCGTAAACGATGTTGTTGACAGTATTGTGGACGAGCTTGCATCAAGGTTTATTCGAAACGTGCTGACCATCATCAGCTCCAAGGACAAGGAGCTTTGGATCGAAACCCTGGTTGACTTTTTTGAATTTGCGGGAGAAAAGGGCAATAAATACTTTAAACGTATCTCCCAATCCAACATGTCAGTGATATTCATCCGCGTTACCGAAAGACTCAAAAATCTGAACAGCGAGATGCAATTTTCTACACTTGAGGAAAAATACAATCTTCCCGGTAAGCTTGGTCTTATTGAAAGTGTTGCTCGTCATTGGATCACCACGGGAATGACAGAATCCACAAGAGAAATGGCGGAATATATTTCCGAAATCCTTATACTTTTCTGATATCTTATCTAAATTGGAGTATTATATATGAAGCATATTTTTGTATTTAACCCATTTGCAGGTCCCGGCACTGTTGACACAGATTCACTTCGAAAAAAGCTTGAGGGCATCGGTGTCGATTTTGAGATCGTCTCATTTCTTCCAGAAGAAAGCATTACCGATTTTGTTTTGAAAAGAGGTATGCAGTCCCCCGACGAGACTCTCCGTTTCTATGCATGCGGAGGTGACGGAACTATCAAACGTGTGGCTGACGGTGTTGTAAAGCTTAAAAATGCCGAGCTTTCTGTATATCCCATTGGCAGCGGAAACGACTTTGTAAAATATTACGGAGGCAAGGAAAGCTTCTTGGATCTTGAAGCTCTTTGTAATTCTACCGCTCATGACATTGACATTATAAAGGTTGGAGATGAATACTCTGTAAACATCACTAATTTCGGATTTGAAGCATCTGTTGCAGATACCATGTCAAAAGTAAGGCGGAAAAAGCTTATCGGCGGAAAAAACGCCTACACCACAGGAATTGTCAAGGCTCTCTTTACAGCCATGAAAAACCGTGCTGATATTTATGTTGACGGTGAAAAGCTCAATGACGGCACCTTCCTGCTCTGCACCATCGGAAATTCAAGCTACGTCGGCGGCTCCTTCAAATGCGCCCCCTATGCCGTTACCAATGACGGACTTCTTGAAGTCAACATTGTAAAGCCGATTTCCATTTTTTCATTTGTAAAGCTTATCGGAGCTTATGAAAAAGGAACCCATGTTGGAGATCCCCGCTTCAAAAAAATTTTAACCTACAGAAGAGCAAAAAAGGTTGAAGTCAAATCTAACAGCGAGTTTTCAATATGCCTTGACGGTGAGATCCGTACTGTAAACGGCTTTTCCGCCGAGGTTGTACATAATGCCATTAAGTTTGCTTCTCCAATATATCCCGAGGCTAACAGACTTCAAGAGGAAAAGGAAAAAGCGTCTGTATAAACTTCTATTGATATCCTTAAAGTCATTATTTGACACATAATAAAGAAATATCCCCAACAGATTTTTGTAAAGTCCGTTGGGGATATATTTTTGCTTTTTTGAAAATAAAGCTACTCTGTTATTTCAGGTTATCAAGCGGAGCTATTCAGTTCGGTTCACCGTAATACTTACCGTCTGAATACACCACATCTTTGGGCGGCTCCGCTGTAGGTGTTTCCGGCACAAGGGTTTCCGGTATGGATGCTGCTCCGAAGGGCTGCCCCTTATAATGAACGGCACAATACTTGTTGAAGTGCTTTGATGAGCTTGTGATTCCCACATAATGTCCCTTTTCAATTTCATTTTTGAAGAAGGGACCGTCATTCTTAGAATATACCACCTTGCCGTTGGTTAGAGTGCGGTATACATACTGTGCATCCACAATTCTGACCTGTACGGGAAAATCTCTGTCGGTTATATGAAGAAGCGATATCTCACGACATTCTTCATCAGGACAGTACTCGGAAGCAACACCGCTGCCCGTATTACAGTATTTTACCGTTATATGCTTGTCGCAGAAGGAATTTGGCATATTGTCCGCAGTATAATATCCCGTTTCAATTCTGTTGCCTCTTGGGTCAAGCTCACATGCAGGTGTGGCGATCAGTCCGCTGTCCTTACAATACTTTATTGTTACAATGGACGACGGCAATTCAAATTCCTTTAGCGGAACTCCCGTTGCCTTGGATTGCGCAATGATCTCCTCGTGAAGCCTTACCATTACCGCATTCCATATTCTAACCGATGGGTTACCCGGGAAGCTGCTGAGGGATTGTGGAATCTCGTATCCAAACCACACGCCTCCTATATAATACGGTGTAAAGCCCATGAACCATTTGTCGTTGTTTTTACTTGTTGTTCCCGTTTTACCCGCTGTATCCACCATTTTGGAAATTGGCTGTCCATATCCTGTACCTGTTGATCTTTGGGTTACGTTTTCAAGTATTCTTGTCATCAGCGCCGCATTTTCTATGCTGAGAACATTGTTGATCACAGGCTGATTGTCAATGATCATTTTGTTGTCCTCATCTCTGATCTCAAGTATGGTTCTTGGTGAAACATAGGTTCCTTCATTGGTGAATATGGTATATGCTCCTGTCAGCTCTCTGACAGTTACACCGTATGTTGTACCTCCAAGACCCATTGATGAAAGGGTGATGTCGGTTACCACTCTGTCATTGACCACCTTTTTATCCACCAATGTGGTGATTCCAAGGTTCTTGGTTACATGATCAAAGGATTCCTGTACTCCTATCTTAGACAAAACCTTTATCGCCACTGTGTTTACAGATCTTGCCACAGCATCGTTCAAAACCGTCAAGCCTCTATAGCTCTGAGGTGAGTTTATCGGCCATGCAGTGTATTTTACTGATCCTGTTGACGATACAGATGTGTTGAATGTATAAGGAGTATCGTCTATAAGTGTTGAATAATTTATAAGTCCCTTTTCAAGCGCAAGACTGTATACCGCTATGGGCTTGAAGGACGATCCGGGCTGTCTTTTTGCCATTGTAGCATAATTGAAAAGTCGGTTCTCCGTTTTCTTTCCTCTGCCGCCAACAAGTCCCAAAATATTTCCGCTTGTGGGATCAAGGACTACCATGGCTGACTGCGGCTGCATCAGTCCCTCAGGCGCTTCAACAATGGAATTGATGAAGGCATCGTCTTCATAGACCTCCTCCATTATTGTCTGAACCTTGGGATCCATGGCAATATAGATCTTGAAGCCTCCCGAATACAGCATTTGCTCCGCTGCCTTTTCGGTTACCTCATATTTTTCACTGAGAAGCTTGATTCCGTCCTCGATCACCGCATCCATGTACCATGAATTTGCCTTTTTGGTGGTTTCCTCGTCCTTGTATGGATCGTCTGTTGCAGGTGCTTCGGTTTCGGGAATTTCTGTTGAAGGAATTTCCGTGTCCTCGGAATCCTCGTCCTTATCATAAAGCCCAAGCTCCTTATGAGCGGCTTCGTCGTATTCGAGCTGGGTTATCTTTCCTTGATCCAGCATTTCATATAAAATGTAGTCACGTCTTTCCGCATTATTATCGGGATGTAATCTCGGATCAAGGCTATAGGGGTTCTTTACAATTCCCGCAAGAGATGCACACTCGATGAGGGTCAGCTCCGATACGTCCTTATTAAAATATTCATATGCCGCCGCCTGTACGCCGTAAGCTCCCTGTGAGAAATATACGGTGTTCATGTACAGCTCAAGGATCTCCTCCTTACTCTTCACCTTCTCAAGATTGAGAGCACAAAAGATCTCCTCCACCTTTCTTTGAATGGTGTTGTCATCATTTTTAGTTACGTTCTTTATAAGCTGCTGAGTCAGTGTTGAACCTCCCGAGTCCGCTTGACCGAGGGCAAAGAGCATGGTCGCTCTCACTGTTCTTTTCCAGTCAACACCGTCGTGATCCTCAAATCTTTTGTCTTCAATTGCTATAAAGGCATTTATCAGATTCTCGGGAATCTGCTCGTAGGAAACCCATACTCTGTTTTCCGATGAGTAAAGCTTTCCGCCGCCAAGCTCAACGGGATTTCCGTATTCGTCATAATAATAGATCACCGTTGTTTTATCCTGATCCGTTGACATAAGATCAAATTCCTCAACGCTTGCATCTATATAATTTCCAAGATATATGGCAAAGGCGCACCCAACAATGACTCCTGTTATGGCAAGCACAAGCAGAAGTGTCAATACTACATTGACTGCCGCTCCCAACACCCTTAAAATTATATTTTTGAATACCGTCAATACCTCAAATATGCCGATCGCCAAATTTTTCAATCTGCTTTTCATGGTTTTTTTAGGTTTCATTTTATATCCCTTCTTCGACATGATCCTATTGTTTTATAGTTGATTATCTTTATTATATACCTTTTTTATGAATTTACTGTGAAATCACATCTTTATTTCCGTAAATTGTTTATTTCACAACCACATCTTCCTTTGAAAGTATGCCCCTCAGCTTTTCAACAACAAATGCAGTCGGGCTTACCCTGAAGCCAAAATCGGTATATTTTCCCGTTTTTGAATCGTAAATTATAAGAGGAACATTACCTGTAAAGATCTCTGAAAACGCCTTTATTCGCTTGAACTGCCCTCCCTCTGTGTCTTGGAGCTTTGCATAGATCTTTGTGGGAGCTGATGCTTTTTTCCCATCTTTCTCCTTTGCTACAGTCTTTTGCTCGGAGGCATTTTCGCTTTTTTTGATTCTCTCCTTGAAGCTTCCGTTGTCCTGCAGTAAGCCCATGGTGTTTACAAGCACTGAATAGTCATTCTCATCTCTGAATGAAATTCCGCCCTCCACATATACGGCAATACCCTCTGCCAATATGCTTTCGTATTCCGTAAGCTTGTTTTTGAAAAATACAAGCTCACATTCGCTGTATCCGTCCTCCAAAACCGCAGTTGCCATCATGCTTCCGCTTGATGTTTTTCTTATATTTACCTTATTTACAAGACCGTATATCCTTACTCTCTGCCGATCCTTCAATTCATCGCTTTCTACCTTTTTGGCAAGATCGGTCAAGCTCATTGAGGACAGCTCCTCTATATTCTTGCTGTAATTATCAAGAGGATGTCCTGAAAAATACAGTCCTGTCAACTCCTTTTCCAAGGAAAGCCTTTGGTTTTTGGAAAGCTCGGGAACCTCTGACATATCGGGCATGGATATATCGGGCTCTGCATCCTCAAACTGTGCAAAAAGGTCAATTTGTCCGTCAAGCTGTCTTCTTCTTTTATCCTGCAGTTTTACAAGCATTTCCTCATAGCATCTCAAAAGCCTGCTTCTGTATTCAGAAAGACTATCAAAGGCTCCCGCTCCGATGAGGGAATGAAGCTGTGTTTTATTCACACTGCCCTTGGTGATTCGGTTCATAAAGTCATAGAAGCTCTTGTATTTTCCGTTTTCTCGGCGTTCCCTTACAATTGCCTCCGCAAAACCGTCTCCTATATTCTTAATTCCTGAAAGTCCAAAATATATTACTCCGTCCTTGGCGGTAAAATCCCAATCGGAATTATTTATATCAGGGCCATTGGTCTTTACTCCCATTTTTGCGGCATCCTGTATATATTCCGACATTTTGGCGGAATTTCTTGAAACCGAAGTGAGCAGTACGGAATAATACTCCGCAGGATAGTGGCACTTGAGGTAGGCACTTCTGTAGGAGGTATATGAATACGCCGCCGCATGGCTCTTACAAAATGCATAGCTTGCAAAGCTTGCCATACTGTCAAAGATCCTGTTGGCAACCTCCCTTTCAATACCGTTTTTGTATGAGCCCTCCACAAAGCTTTCTCTTTCCTTTTCCATTTCAAGAACCTTTTTCTTTGCCATTACTCTTCTGACAACGTCAGCTCTGCCATAAGAATAGGATGCAAGCTTTCTGAATATCTGCATTACCTGCTCTTGATATACTATACACCCAAAGGTCTCCGAAAGGATCTCCTCCAAGGCTTCGCATTCATATGTTATTTTGCTTTTGTCATTTTTACATTCCACATACCGCGATATTGAATCCATGGGTCCCGGGCGGTACAGGGATATTGCCGTCATTATGTCCCCGATATTTTCGGGCTTCATCATTGCAAGAAGCTTCTTCATTCCCTCGGATTCAAGCTGGAATACTCCCCCCGAGTTGCCCCTGCCGATCATTGCATATGTTTCCCTGTCATCAAGCGGTATCTTCTCTACTGAAAAGTCCTTCTCCTTTTTTCTGACAAGTCTTTCTGCTCCTGCAATTACTGTCAAATACCGTATTGCAAGAAAATCAAACTTTAAAAGTCCAAGATCTGCCACCGTATTCATATCATACTGCGTCAGAACTACGTCACCGCTTTTGCATAGCGGAACAGTCTTATATATTGGATCTTTTGCTATCACTATTCCTGCCGCATGGGTTGTAATGTGAGCATGTAGACCCTCCAGCTTCATGGCAGTATCTATAAGCCTTTTTACTGTGGGTTCATTCTGATACTGCTCCTTCAAGGCAGGGACCTGCTCCATTGCATCGCTTATGGTAATGTTCAGCGCTTCAGCACTTCCCCGCGGTATCAGCTTTACGATCTTATCTGCCTCTGCATATGGCATACCAAGGGATGCTCCCGCATATCTCAATGAGTTCTTTGCAAGGAATGTACCGAAAGCCGCGATCTGACATACCCTGTCGCTTCCGTACTTTTCCTTTACATAATTTATTACTTCGTTTCTTCTGTCATAACAGAAATCAATATCGAAGTCGGGCATACTGACTCTTTCCGGATTCAAAAATCTTTCAAAAAGCAATCCGTGGCGTATGGGGTCAACTGTTGTTATTCCCACAAGATACGCAACAAGACTTCCCGCCCCCGAGCCTCTTCCCGGTCCAACGGGTATGCCCCTGGATTTTGCATAGCCGACAAAATCCTGTACAATAAGATAATACCCGCTATACCCCATTTTTGATATGACCATAAGCTCATATATCATTCTGAACTTATAGTCCTCCGGGGTATGTGCAGGATCAATTCTTCCTTCCTCAATCAGCCTTTCAAGTCCTTTCTTTGCAAGATCGGAAAGATATCCGTCCGCAGTTTTTCCCTCGGGAAGATCAAATTCGGGAAGAAGTGTTTTTCCAAATTCAAATTCAAAATTGCATTTTTCTGCAATTTTCACCGTATTCTCAATTGCCTCAGGGTGATCCTTGAAAATATAGTACATTTCATCTCCGCTTTTGAGATAAAATTCTTTTTGTAAAAAAGGATTGTCCTCGCTGTCCGAGCTTTTCTTTATATCGGAAAGAAGTGCCTGTACCTCACTGTCCTTTTTTGTAAGATAATGTACATCGTTGGTAGCAACAAGCGGTATTCCAAGCTCCTTTGAAATCTTCAATAGACCTTCATTTGCAATTCTTTCCTCTTCAAGACCGTGATCCTGAAGCTCAATATAAAAATCCTCCTTGAACATATCCTTCAGCATTTTGGCATTACTGAAGGCACCCTCCATGTCCTTTGCCAATATATTCTTGGAAAGCACTCCGTATATACATGCCGACAAGGCGATCAAGCCCTCGGAATGTCCTTCAAGAAGCTCCCTGTCTATACGGGGCTTGAAATAAAATCCTTCGGTAAATCCCGATGAGACAAGATATATAAGATTTTCATATCCCTTCCTGTCCTTTGCAAGAAGGATAAGATGCATATAGTCCTTTTCTGTGGAAAATCGGCTTTTTGGTGAAAAATACACCTCACATCCGATTATGGCCTTTATTCCTTCCTTTTGACATGCTCTGTAAAAATCCACACATCCGTACATTACACCGTGATCTGTCAGAGCAACGGCGCTTTGTCCCTTTTCCTTTGCCGCCCTTGCTATATCAGTGATCCTGCAGGCTCCGTCAAGGAAGCTGTATTCGCTGTGTAAGTGTAGATGTACAAAATCCCTCATATTTTCTCCTTTTTTCAGGAAGGTTCACCTTTTGCCTTATTTTTTTGATATTTCTACTATCTTTTTTAACCTGTGATTTGCGCCCGATTTTGATATGGGCGGTGTGTGGAGCATGGCGATCTGCTCCAATGACGAAAATGGGTTTTCAAGTCTTATATTGGCAGTCATCTGCAGATCCTCGGTAAGCTCATCAAATCTGCCATCACTTATCAGCTTATTGATCGCTCTTACCTGCTCTCCCGAGCTACCCGTTGTCCTGTATATATTTGCCGTTTCGCAATTTGATCTTCTGTTTTCGTTGTTTCTGACATCCTTGAAGATCTTTTCGTTCATCATTTCAAGAGCAGAGCTCTGTGCGCCGATCAATGTCAGAAAATCCTGTATCTGTTCGCTGTCCTTGAGATATACAGCCATTCTTCCTTGACGCTCTGTGCATTTTGCCTGCAGATATAATTTGCCGCTGTTGTCGTTGATCATATCACAAAGCTCCGCTGCTATATCCTGTGACGGTGTGGTTATATCAAGATGATATGCGCTTTTTGGTGAGCTTACGCTTCCCCCCACAAGAAATGCTCCCCGTAAAAAAGAGTTTTCACACAAAGGACAGCCGAATACGCTCTTATCTATATGATGTATATTGCCCGAAAAAAGCCCCGTCACCCTTTGCACATCGGATTTTACCGCAACGGTAAGCTTATAGCTGTTGATCCTTTCATCTCCGCTTTTCTTTTCGCTTACATATAAATTTGATTCAACACCGGCAAGTGAATGTAGAAGTCCGGAAACAAGACTTGCCACACCCTCTGTTTCTGTGATCAATTTTATTCTGTTTTCTGTAAATGTACCTGAAAACATTAACATTCCGTAAAGCATGGAAACCTTACAGCATCTGTTTTTCAGGCTTATAGTACACAAATCATTTTTTGCATCCTGTGAAAATGACATCTTTATTCCTCTTTATCGCCAAAATAAATAACCTCGCACTCAAGCTCAACATTATTTTTTTCAGCTATTATTTTCTTTATCATATCTATCAGATACAATACATCTGCCGCAGTGGCATCTTTATAGTTTATTATAAATCCTGCGTGCTTTACAGATACCATAGCACCGCCTGCCATTTTTCCCTTGAGCCCCGCATCTTCAATGAGCTTTCCCGTAAAATGTCCCTGACATCTTTTAAACACCGAGCCTGCGCTTGGATATTCAATGGGCTGCTTTTCACGGCGGCGTGACATATATTCCTCCATTTGAGCCTTGATCTCCTCCTGGGGCTTTCTTTCGGGAAACTCAAATGTTGCTTCGAGTATGATGCTGTCGCTGTTCTCCATGAACACGCTCTTTCTGTATCCGAAATTCATTTCGTGACCTTCGTAGGTCATGACCTTGTTTTCCTTGACGGAATAATATGTGCAGGTCTTTATAAGCTCCGATACTGAATGCTCGAATGCCCCTGCATTCATATATACAGCACCGCCCACTGTGCCCGGAATACCGTATGCAAACTCACCGCCCGAAAGTCCCGATCTCATGGCAAATTTGGCAAGATCATTGAGAAGCACTCCGCACTCTACGGTTATGGTTGCGCCCTTCCTTGAAATAGACTTCATTTTGGTTGTGACGATCAGTGCACCACTCCACCCCTTATCCGCAAACAGTACGTTCGAGCATCTTCCGAACACTGCGTATGGAGTATTATTTTCCCTTGCTGCTTCAATTACACGCCTCATACCATAGGAGCTTTTGGGATATACAACAATCCTGCACTGTCCGCCGATCTTAAATGTGGATATGGTGGAAAGCTCCGTGTTTTCCGTATATTCAACTATGCCCGATGCCGACAATGAACGGACAGCTTCTATAAATCTGTTATCTACCATGATAAATTTCTCCAAAAATAAAATAAACCGAGGGGATGGAGAATTCTTATTAAATTCTCCATATATATAATATAATCCCACCCGATTATTGATGATTAAGAAATGATAAACTTTCTTACGATCTTTTTACCCTTCTTGATTACTACGCCCTCTTTCAGCTCAGATGCCTCAACGGTTGCGTCAAATCTTTCTACCTTAACATCGTTGAGAGTTACACCGCCCTGAATTACAAGACGCTTTGCTTCTCCCTTTGAAGGTGCCATTTTACCCTTTACAAGAAGATCTACAACCGTGATCTTTCCGTCTGTAAGCTCTTCCTCAGCAACCTCTGTTGTGGGCATGTCACCGCCTGCGCCGCCGCCGAAAATGGATCTTGCAGCTTCAAGAGATTTCTTTGCCTCTTCCTCACCGTGAACAAGCTTTGTAAGCTCGTATGCAAGGATCTCCTTTGCCTCGTTGAGCTTGCTTCCTTCCCATTCTGCCATCTTTTC
>SVUF01000143.1 GCA_015063395.1 Oscillospiraceae bacterium | reverse complement strand
TCTGACGGCAAAGCTCAGATCCGATGGATCCGCCGCCTCCCGTTACCATGACAACCTTACCGCACACCATTGTCTTTGTACGCTTGATGTCAATACTTATAGGAGTACGTCCCAAAAGGTCCTCAATTTTTACGTCTCTGATATCGGAAAGACCCACCATACCATTGATTATGTTGCTGACACCGGGCATGGTCCTTACCGAGCATCCTGTTTTTGAGCATATGGAAAGAAGCTCTGCGCGAACCTCGGGAGAACAGGATACAATGGCAAAAATAATATTTTTAATATCGTATTTCTTTACAGCCTCGGGAATGGTATCCCTGCCGCCGTGAACGATAACTCCGTCAATATAGCTTCCCTTTTTGGCGGGATTATCATCAATGAGACACTTAAGCAAGGATCTGTCGATATACGGATTGTTTGAAATGTCGGAGATCAAAAGGGATGCCGCTTTTCCTGCGCCGATGATCATGATGTTTCCGTCAACTGCAGTTTTTTCCTCAGGGCTCGGACGGTATGTCGGTCTTTTTTCCACCAAGTATACGGCTGTTCTTACAGCCAAAAGGAAAAATATCACAAACATATAGCCTATGATATAAGCTGAACGCGGGAACATATGTCCGCTTGACACGGGATTCTCGGGGCACACAAAGAAATAATGTATTACCGCAAAGAGAAAAAATGAAACAAAGGACACCGCAATAAGCTTAATAAAATCAAAATACTTTGCATACTGCCAAAGAATTCTGTACACCTTAAAAAATGAAAACGCCACAAAAAATATCGCCATGATAAGCGGAACGCCCAAAAGCAGTGAACTCATATAATCCTGAGCCTGAGCCAGCGAAAACTCGCCCCTGACAAAAAATCCAAGAACAAAAGCCGCTGCAATCAGAACAAGATCCGCAACCACGGTGAAAACAAGACTAAATCTATTTTTCATCTTTAAAACACTTTCTGATCAGTTTTATATTTCATTTTCGCACAAACAATGATCATATTTGCGAAAACTTACAGGGCAATCCTGTGCATACATCTTTATTTTACATTCTTTTTGCACACTTGTCAATATTTTTTCCCTAAATATATTATAAATTTCTTTAAGATGCATAAAGTCTAAACAAAGTGTAAAAAATAACTTATTCACATAAAATCCATTGACAAAATCGCAAAAAAATGTTACCTTGTAAGCAGAAAAAACAGTAAGGTGATTATTCTTATGAAAAATAATATAAAAAAAATACTTGTATCAATGCTTCTTCTCCTTGTGATGTATGCCATGGTGTCCTGCGAGGACATGCCAATGATCACAATTCCGCCAACACCAACACCGACAACGGAAGAGCCCCCAAAAACATTCACACCCCAAAGCTCATTTCTCGAAAACGGTCTTGAATATGTTATCGATTCCGATATTTCCTGCCACATCACAGGCATTGGAACTTATACCGACACAGTTCTGCGTATACCCGACGAGGACAGCGAAGGCAGAGTTATCTCATACATTGAGATCAGCGCGTTTTCAGGCAACACAAGCATCACAGAGGTGATCCTCGGAAACAACATTACCGAGATCAAGCAAAGCGCCTTCAGAGGATGCACCGCCCTTACCAAGATCACCATGTCAGAAAAGCTCCGCACAGTCGGGTCATTTGCTTTTTACGGCTGTACCGCCCTTGACTCTGTAAGCTTTCCTGCCTCTCTTACAAAGCTTGGCGAAAACGCACTTACCAACTGCACAAAGCTCCTCAATATAAATGTTGCAGAGGAAAACAAGCAATATAGATCACAAAACGGAGTGCTCTATAACGGCGATATGACAACACTCATATGCTATCCCATCGGACGCACGGATGCAGAGTTCAAGGTACCCGAGGGAGTAAAGACCGTGGGAAATTCTTCATTTAAGGGTTGCGTATATATAAAAACAGTTACTCTTTCATCAACAGTAGAAAATATTGCCGACCACGCTTTCAGAGAATGCTCCGCACTTGAAACATTGACCCTCAGCGCCGCCACCACAAGACTCGGCGTTGGCTGTTGCTATAACTGTAAGGCTTTGAAAACAGTCAATTATCCCGGAACCAAGGAAACATGGGACGACGATGAAAAAATGAATCTCACAAACACCTGGGATAGCGGTGCAGGAAAATATACCGTGAAATATGATTATAAGGGATAAAGCCATGAATTGACTTTATCAAATAAAAACGTCAAAAAACAAAAAAAGATTTTTATTTTTTTTGGAAAATAGCCTTGACAATTCGGAATTGTTGTGCTATAATGCCAATGTTCCGAATACGGCGCCATAGCCAAGCGGTAAGGCAGAGGTCTGCAAAACCTTTATCCCCCGGTTCAAATCCGGGTGGCGCCTCCAAACGAAAATCCGTTCTCGTAAGAGAGCGGATTTTTGTTTGTATTATTCACTATTCATTATTCACTATTCATTATTCATTAAACGAGAACGGATTTTCAAATGAAGAATGAATAATGAAGTCGCTTCGCTAATGAATAATGAATAATTTTGGTAGATTTTCGCGGTGGCGAAAAGCATTTTTATATTGAAAAGCACTCCAAAGTGTGATATAATAAAACTAGAAAGGCGGTGATTGTGTGCCACACGGATATAAACGAGAATATAACGATGTTTTATATTTCAAAAAAGATCATTTTTGTCCTGACTGTAAAACAAGATTAGAAAAAGTTCCCGTTTCAAAAGTTG
>SVUF01000142.1 GCA_015063395.1 Oscillospiraceae bacterium | reverse complement strand
ATGGTTGAGGACAATACCAAGGCTTGCTGTATAAGACTTGACGATCTTAAGGAGTACTATGGGGACTAAATGTAAGCTTGTTGCGCTGGTTCTGATCCTTATAACCCTTCACCTTTCTGCCTGCAATGTCCAAAGTCCTCTTTGCCCCCTTGATATTTATAGCGATCGCTATAATGCCACTGCGGAAAAATTCGGATTTTCGGGCAGTACCATAACTCCATCGGAGTCGGGTGTATGCGGATTTGCCGCCTTCGACGGATTGTTCATTGTATGTCTTTGTACCAATGAGGAAAATGAGATCTATACGGCGGACATCAGCACGGGCTCGGAATATTCAAAGCTTATAAAGGACAATAAGGACGCCTTTGAAAGCGCCGCCCTCAGTGCCGCGTATCTTATCTCCCCCCTCTATTTAGACGAGATCTCCGATGACGATGTTTCCAAATTGGCAGGAATGATCCTTGCCGCCGTTGACGGAGAAGAGGTTGAAATTTCCAAGGATATAATAATGAACGGAAGCAAAACCTCATCGGGAGGATTTGAGCTGAAGATATCCCTCCTCGGCAAATGATCTTTTTGATTTTATAGCTTGAAAAGCGTATCGGTATTGGCTGATGCGCTTTTTCTTGTAGAAAATGGCTTGAATAATCCTCCGAAATGCAGGGATTTGGTGTGTGCAAACATCGTGAATGTGCCGAAAATAAGGCTCCCTCGTGTAAGGCTCTCCCTTCGGGAGAGCTCCCGCGGTAGCGGGTGAGAGGGTTAAAAAGCAAGTCTTACTATAAATCCCTCTCCGTCGGCTACGCCGCCACCTGAAGGTGAATTGGCGTGGAACGGCAAGAGAGGCTGGCCTGGGCCACTCCCAAAGGGCGAGGCTTGGTGCGGTGCAAACATCGCGAATGAGCCGAAAACTTGGGAAAGGTAATTGTTTTTTGCGGACCGTCGAGGACGCCGGTCCCTACGGATTTTGTGCTAACATCGCGAACGACCCGAAAATAAGCCTCCCTTGTGTAAGGCGAGGCTTTGTGCGGTGTCGGACACTTGACGTCTAAAAACTGCGATTATTCTTGTTTTTCCTCTTGACATTTTTTCAAAGGGTGGTATAATCTTCCAAGTAAAGAATATATGGTGCTTTGGAGAACCGAGGTGTAATATAAATGAGAACGAAAAATCAATATGCAAAGGGGCTTGTTGACGGTATACCCATCGGTCTTGGCTATCTTTCCGTGTCATTTGGCTTTGGAATTATGGCAATTTCCGCAGGGCTTTATTGGTGGCAGGCGCTTCTCATTTCCATGACCACTCTTACCTCGGCAGGTCAGCTTGCGGGTATCGGGGTAATGGCAAATCCCGGGCAATATGTGCCCATGCTGGTGTCACAGGCAACAATTAATATCAGATATTCATTTATGGCGGTGTCCCTTTCGCAAAAGACGGACAGTAAGTTTCGCGGAATTTTCAGAGCTATATTGGGATTTTTCATCACCGATGAGATCTTTGCAGTGGCAGTCAGCAGGAAAAGTGTATCAAGAAGCTATTTTATAGGTCTTGCAACATTACCGTGGATCGGTTGGGCAACGGGCACTCTTGTGGGGGCTCTTGCAGGTAATATTCTGCCTTCAATTGTGATGAATGCCCTGTGCATTATGATGTATGCCATGTTCGTTGCGGTGGTCGTGCCTCCTGTTGCAAAGTCCAAACCCCTTTTCGCAGTGGTGCTTTTTACTGCACTTATAAGCGCGGCATTTTATTTTCTCCCTGTTTTGAGGGATATTTCAAGCGGTATTTCCATCAGCATTTGCGCAGTTGCGTCGGCATGCTTTGGAGCTGTTGTTTTTCCCCGAAAGGAAGGTGACGAGGACTGATGGATACCCGTGAATTCTTTATATATCTGCTTTTACTTGCAGGATCGACCTATCTCATCAGAGTGATCCCCTTTTCTCTTGTGAAAAAAAAGATCGAAAATCCCTTTATAAAATCCTTTCTGTATTATATTCCCTATACGGTTCTCACTGCGATGACCTTTCCTGCGGCGCTTTTTGCAACGGGAAATATTGTCTCGGCTTTGGTGGGACTTATTGCGGCGGTAATTATTGCCACAAGGTGCAAAAATCTTACAGTTGTTGCTGTTGGCTCATGCCTTTGTGTGCTTATTTGCGAGATTATTATAAATTTTATTTGAAAAAGTATGAACAAATTGTAAAAACCTTTAAAAAATCGGACTTTGATGTTAAAAAAGTTCGATTTTTTTTAATTATTTCAAAAAATCTATTGACAAAACAGGGATATGATACTATAATCTCTGTGAAAAATGAAGTGAAAATCAGAAAAGAGAATAAATTATGGCAAATATCAAAGATATTTTCGGAAGCCTTGTGTTTAATGACGAGGTAATGAAGGAGAAAATCCCGAGAGATTTTTATAAATCGCTGAAAAATACCATATCAAAGGGCGAGGATCTTGACATCAATGTGGCAAACAGTGTTGCCAACGCCATGAAGGAATGGGCAATTGAAAACGGTGCCACACATTTTACCCACTGGTTCCAGCCCATGACGGGCATTACGGCGGAAAAGCACGACAGCTTTTTGAAGCCCCAATCCGACGGAAGCGTAATTACAGAGTTCAAGGGCAAGCATCTTATAAAGGGTGAGCCCGATGCTTCTTCCTTCCCATCGGGAGGACTCAGATCCACCTTTGAGGCAAGAGGATATACTGCTTGGGACCCTACATCCTATGCGTTTATCAAGGACAATACACTTTGCGTACCCACCATATTCTGCTCATACAGCGGAGATACCCTTGACAAGAAAACTC
>SVUF01000026.1 GCA_015063395.1 Oscillospiraceae bacterium | reverse complement strand
CGCCTAAAAGCTCGCGCAGCGAATATCACTCGGCGTAAGCCGAATATCACTGCGAAGCAATAGAACTCGCCGCAGGCGAATAGAACTGGCGTGATACTCCGTTAAGAGTATCACGCCTACCTCTGCCGGATCTTTATAAGATGCCGCATTTCTCACTTGAGTTTTTCGTCACCTTTTTTACATGTTTGAATTTATATATTCCCACAGCTCATCAAAGCTTCCATGGGGATATTCGGAAATATCCTTATTTTTTTTGTTTATAAGGCAATCAGTAAGCAGAAATACCTGAAGTCCTGCGTTTTTGGCAACCATATCGTCATCAACATCGTTTCCCACCATGAGACATTCAGAGGCTTCAAGTCCGCATCTTTCAAGTATTTCAGTAAAATACCTTAAATTCGGCTTGCAATACCCAATGTTTTCATATGTAGTAATCAGCTCAAAGTCCTCTGCCAGAAGTCCTGCCCATGCAATTCTGCGTCCTGTGGCAACTCTTGGAAACACGGGATTTGTGGCAAGTATTCTTCTTATCCCCTTTTCCTTAAGCTTTTCCAAAAGCTCCTTTGACCTTGGATTGTATCTGCAGTGCTCCCGGGCTCCTTCAAATTCATTTTCATAAAACCTATCGAAATATCCAATGTCATTATATACCCGCTCTCCGTATATTTTCGCAAATTCCGACCAAAACACCTCTTCGTTTGCTTTTGTTCCGTCATTTGCGATCATATCGTATGTTGCCTTCATAACTGCTTGCGGAAATCCATTGGGGTCATATCCGATCTCCATAGTCTTATATGTCAGAAGCTTCAAATATTTTTTCAAAAATTCGTCCTGATCCATCGGAAGAAGTGTTCCGTCAAGATCAAAAAGCACTGCCTTTATCATATTTATTTATCACCTGTATTCTTTATCTTTTCAATTATCCCGGCAACCTCAACAGGTACAAGATCATTTATCCCGCCGTTTTGTAAGGCAATCTGTCTCACCCTTGTTGATGAGCAGAGGGAAAGCTCCCCCTCAGCAACAAGAAACACAGTTTCAATTCCGCCTTTTTCCTTGTTGTACTCCGCCATCTTGGTTTCGTAATCAAGATCCTCATTGTTTCTGATGCCTCTGACCACGCATTTTATGCCGTGGCTTTTGGCATAATCCACCACAAGACCGTCACTTGCATCAACTCTGACCCCAAAAATGCCTTGACACGCTGCCTTCAGCATTTCAAGCCTTTGTTCCTTTGTGAACATATAATCCTTGTTTTCATTGATAAACATGACCACCGCAACCTTTTCAAAAATTGCCGCCGCTCTTTTTATTATATCAACATGCCCCAGAGTTACAGGATCAAAGCTTCCTGTGATCATTACCTCATTATTCATCTTCCGAAACCGTCTTTTCAAGCACCGTTACATATATTCTGCCGTATTTTGCAAATCTGCGCAGTCTGAGTCCTTCTGCCTCATAGGGCTCCTTGGAATCGTCCTCGCAAATTACAATTCCGTTTTCTTCAATAAGATCATACTTGATCAGATCTGCAAGAACTCCCGGAATCGTCTTTGATGCATAAGGGGGATCTATGAATATTATATCGTACTTTTCCTTTCCCGAAAGCCCCTTCATAAGCTTACGGCAATCCGTTGTAAGCACCACGCATTTATCATACAGCTTCGCCTTCTGGGCATTTTCCTTGATGATCTTTGTTGCCTCGGGGTTTATATCGATCATTGTAGCCTTGGCAGCACCTCTTGAAAGCGCCTCAAGACCCATTTGTCCCGAGCCCGAATACAAATCAAGAATTCTTCTGTCCTCAAGCTCAAACTGTATCATGCTGAATATGGCTTCCTTTACCGCCTCAGCTGTGGGACGTGTCTCATTTCCCTCAAGGGTTCTGAGCTTTGTTCCTCTTGCAATTCCTGTAATAATTCTCATTTTTTATTCTCCTTGAAATACTTGATTATACCCTCGGCATCCTTTTCTCCAATGCCCTTCACCGCAGTAAGCTCTTCCTTTGACGCCGATGCTATCTTTCCAACCGATCCGAAATGCCTCATAAGCAATTCCGATTTTTTCTTCCCGATGCCCTCAATATTCAAAAGGGCGCTTGAAAGCATGCTGTTCTTTTTTCTTGTTTTCATTCTGCCGATGGTATATCTGTGGACCTCCTCCTGTATATTGTATATAAGCTTGAATACAGCTCCCTCGCCCGCTATGGAGATCTCGTTTTCACCGTCGGTCAGTGTTCTTGTTTTGTGGTACTGATCCTTTACCATTCCAAGAACAGCAATATCCACGCCCTTGTCGAGAAGCATTCCTCTCACCCTTGAAACGTGACCCCGTCCTCCGTCAAGAAGCAAAAGATCGGGCAAGGGATCCTCCTCACAGTGAGCGATCCTGCGCTCCAATGCCTCACACATGGCAGAATAGTCATCCTGCTCCTCTACGGTTTTTATATTATAGCTCCTGTAACCCGATTTATTTGGTCTTGCTCCCTTAAAGCTGACAATTCCTGCGGTAATGCACTCATTTCCGTAGTTGGAAACGTCGATGGCTTCAATGACCTCGGGAACTACCTCAAGCCCTATAAGCCTTGCAAGATTTACAAGAACCTCGCTGTCCTTTTCGTATTTGATATCCTGATCCTTTGCATATAGCCTTGCGTTTTCGCAAATCAGTGTGCAGACCTGCTTTTTTTCTCCCTTCTGCGGCACGTGGATCTCCACTCTATGACCCGATATTTGCCCCAAGGAAGCCTCAATAAAGCTCTGCTCCTCCTCTGTAATGTCAAAGTCCACAAAAATCTGCTGGGGTATATAATCCCTTGCTCTGTAATACTCTGATATCACCGTCATCAAGGCATCGCTGTCTATTATAGTATCCCCGCCAAGAAGGGTATACGAGCAGTCTATGAGGGCTCCGTCCCTGATGTTGCCGATTGCCGCGTAGGATGATATCTCTCCGCCAAACAGTGCAACGGCATCGTATTCCGTCCCCGGCGATCCAACCACCTTTTGTCTGTCCCATGTTTTGTCAAGGGCTTTGATGCGGTCACGCCACAAAGCCGCTAACTCGAACATCATATTCTCTGCAGCTTCGTTCATTTTTACCGTGAGGTTTTTCTTCACCGCCCTTACATTTCCACGAAGAAACAGCGCCGCCTCCTTATAAATCTCCCAAAGCCTTTCATTGTCAACATTTCCCTTACATGGCGCACAGCACTGACCGATATGGGCATACAGGCACGGCTTTACGTTTGTGCTTGAGGGGAACACATGCTTACATGACGGCAAGGCAAACACCCGCCTTACCGTGTCCAATATCTCATAGGCATATCCGATGCCCGAATATGGCCCGAAATATTTTCCTCCGTCGTTGGTTCTCTTTCTTGTTACGCATATATTTGGATATCCGTTTTTGTCATAGATCTTGATATAAGGATAGCTCTTTGCGTCCTTCAGCCTTACATTGTATTTAGGCTGATGGAGCTTTATCAGCTTATTTTCAAGAGCAAGCGCCTCGATCTCGTTATCCGTGAGTATGAACGAAAAATCTCTGACGCTGTCAACCATTTTCCTCGTCTTTACATTATGCTTTTCATATCTGTCCGCGGCAAAATATTGGCTGACTCTGTTCTTCAGCGCCTTGGATTTTCCAACATATATAATCTTTTCGTCCCTGCCCTTCATTATATACACACCGGGCAGAAGCGGCAAGCCCGAGGCCTTTTCCCTGAGCTCAACAATATTAGGATTTACTGTATTCATTATCCACCTTAGAAAAAAAGCAGCCCTCGGCTGCCGGGGTAGCTTCACTCACCACGAGTGCCCCTTACCTATATTCCCGACTTGTATAAGCCATACCAAAACCACCGTATGCTTATTTTGCAGCCCACGGCTGCCGGGGTAGCTTCACTCACCACGAGTGCCCCTTACCAATATTCCCGACTTATATAAGCCATACCAAAACCACCGTATGCTTATTTTGCAGCCCACGGCTGCCGGGGTAGCTTCACTCACCACGAGTGCCCCTTACCAATATTCCCGACTTATATAAGCCATACCAAAACCACCGTATGCTTATTTTGCAGCCCACGGCTGCCGGGGTAGCTTTATTAACACTCCCCTCCCATACAAACACGGTCTTTTATATAAGGTAAAAAAGCAGAATGCCCGAGGGAATCCTGCTTTTATACTATGGAGGAGCTTTCAGTTCCTCCCGAAGATAGAAAGACGATTATTATACAATTACTTCTCCGCATCCGTCCTCAACGAACTTGCAAAGACCTTCCAAAGCAACTTCTTCATCGGGACCGTCAAATATAAGATTGATCTCGCTTCCCTTGATGACGCCCAAAGAAAGAACGCTCAGCAGACTTTTGGCGTTTAAGCTACGCTGATCCTTTTCAATCACTATAGAACATTTGTACGCAGTTGCCTTTTGAACAAAATACGTAGCCGGTCTTGCGTGTAAGCCTAATTTATTACGCACCGTAACTGCTCTTGAAACCATATTTATTTCTCCTGTTTAGACTTGAATTTATAATTAACACTGACAGTATACCAAATTTTTTTACAAAAATCAATTGGCAAATGAACATTTTTTTCTTTTTGTAGACACTGTGAAAAAAGCACAAATGCCGTTATCGATTTTTGTTGGTTATGCCCATAACAACGCAGGGACCCTCATATCCCGTTGTTTTAATTTCAAGCTTCATTCCTGCATAAAGATATTCCCCCGATTCCAACAAAAAGCCGTTCTCTGTTTCACTGCCCTTTACCGTTATTTCGCAGAGAATATCACACTTGATATTATCCATGGCGACTCCGCTGTTATCATGTGCCGTATCCGGCAGATATCTGATGGCTTCAACTGACGCGATGACGCCAAACGCCTCCGCGGACTTGGGAACATATACCTCGTCATTTACCGCAATTGCATTTTCTTTTGCCTCGTCAACAGAGGATATTTTTACGCTTACTGTATATTCGGCATTGTTCTTTTCACGAAGATATACATTTGCCGCCATTCTGACACCAATTCCCACAAGGGTCAGCACCGCAAACAGTATTATAAATATATCAATTATATTAAGCTTCTTCATTTTTTACCTCTGCTTTCTCAGGCAACAGACATTCTGCGCTGAAAAGTAATTTTGTGTTTCTCACCGTAATGTCAGTTCCAAGACGCACATTGTATCCGTTACTCTGTATATTTACGATTCCGTCACCGTTAACATAGGCAGTTCCGTGGCAATCAACGGTGATCTCTAAATTGGAATACCCCTCCACGCGCCTTATCTCTACCTTTTCTCCCACGGTATACGTCTCCGTATAGTCCTCTACGGTTATGTCAACCACCTTGCCAAGCTTGACTCCGCTTTCGCTTTCATATATAACATCTCCAAGGCTTATCATTGAAACGAACTCATTTTCAATCCTTTCAGCCTTCAAAATATACCGAAATCCGTCAGAACCCTGCTGTTGTTGGCTGTTTTCCGTCATTACAATTCTGTAAACGGAGAAAACGATGACAAGCAACAGTGCCGCCAAGATCAAAATGTCAAAAAAGTTAAATTTAAACTTGGGCTTTTTTACTTCACCTTGCATCGCTTTTCACCTCCGACTTTGTCCTCTCCACATAATATACCTTTTCATCATTGGATTCAAAGCCGTGTGCCTCATCCTTCATTACCTTACATGATGAATACACAAGCCCTGCCAAAAGCCAGAAAAGCACCGTTATGCCCGCTTCAGCAAAGACATTCTCCACAACGCCCAGCACAAAAAACGCAAAAAATGAGGAAAGTCCGCTGACTCCCACCGAGGAAAGTCTGCGGTCGGTTTTGGAGCCCCTGCCCCAAACAGTATATGCGCCTCCGACAAGAAGGAATATAAACACAAAGAGGCATGCTCCGAAAAGTCCCAGCTGTGCAACCATCAGAAGCAGTGTATTTGACGCGCCAAGCTCAACAAAATACCCTTCCTCCGTATATTTTGCCATTTCTCCTCTGAGGGCAGTTTCTGAAAGACCTGTGCCGCCGAAAATATTATCAACAGCGCTTCTGAAAAGTGCCTTATTGTTTTCAAGTCTGTTAGCAATGTCCTCCTTGGAGAAATTAGAAAACTCCATGATCTCAGCTCTCGCCTCGTCGGGAATGACGATCAGCAAAGCCACAATAAGCACTGCAATTATAATAACCGCAATTGCGCTTTTGGGTCTTGTATATATGGAATAGAAGCAGAATCCCGCAACAAACGCAAGCCATATCTCCCAAGAAAAAGTGAGGAAGATCCCTGCAACAAGAACTGCGGACATAAAGAATATGCCAACTCCGCTTTTTTTCTCACCGTTTCGCTTGAACGATGACAGCACAAAGAATATTGCAAGGACGAGAAATATTCCGTCCTCCTTGGAAACTGCGGGAATATCCGTCGGAAGATATGCAAAAATAACTTCATCCCCCGACAGCCTTTGGGAAATATACTTTACAGCCGTTCCGCACACCGCGATTATGCCGTATATCTCCGCCGAAAGCACTACAGCGCTTCTGCATCGCGCGATCCATTGACGTCCTCGGATCAGCGTGCTGACAAGAACAAAGGAGAAGATCATCCATATTCCCGCAATGCCCTTTACATTTTCGTGTCCGCCAAGGCTGACAACACCCGCAAGAAGCACCCACAAGCCGAAGCATATTACCGCACCGTCGGTGAAGGTTGCCTTGAAGCTTCTCTTTCCCAAAAGCAGCTTCATTATATAGCATACCCACACAAAGAATATGAGCATAAAAAGCTGATGATCCGCCAAAAACGGCAGAGCAAGAATGGTCATGACCACTCCCGACTCCGGTACGCAAATGACCGTTATTGCAAGAACTGCCACCAAAATATTGATGAGCGCTTCGGTGGGCGAAATTGACAGTGTCATGATTCCAAAGCCAACACCAAGCAGTATGGCTCCGTGGCTTCCGCTTACCGTTCTTTCCCCAACAGTAAGCGATTCCCTTCTGACCCCAAAAAGATCAAGGAATATAAAGCTCATAATGGAGCTTCCCAGGATTCCCTCGGACAAATTTTTGGTTCTTCCGCCAAATATCAATAAAAACGACAGTATGAACAGAATCAGCGATTGCAGGACCACAGAATAATCTATACTGTAAATGTCCCCTGTTTTTATAAGAGTCCTTGCCACCTCTGTGAAAACCGATGTCAGTGAAAACAGAAGCAGGAAGGTTCCGTAGGTTGCGATCTCAAGGGAAAGGACAAGCCTTCCAAGATAGGACAGTATATAAAATACCAAGCTTTCGTCCTTTGCAAGAGCGACCCTGTACTTCAGCGGTCTCATAAACTTTCGGTCTATTGACAGCCTTCTTACAAAGCTCAGAAGAAACGACTCCTTTGTTTTTCCGTCAAGCCTTCCGAAAGCTTTGATGCCGAAACGGGACAAGCCCTCTCTCACTTTATTCAAAGAAAGCTCCCAGCCTTCTTTTTTTTGAATCTTTTCCTTGGGCAATTCCTCTCCTCCTCTCTTTATTGTATCTTTATTTTCTCTTATACTTTTTTTAAATACTATTATATTCAAAGCAGATCCGGGCGGTTCTTTCTCGTCAGCTCAAGCGCCGCCTCAAACCTGTATTCCTCGATCTTTTTATGGTTGCCCCCAAGAAGCACCTCGGGAACCCTTTTGCCCCTGTATTCCTCGGGTCTTGTGTATTGGGGGTATTCAAGCATACCGCAGGAAATGCTCTCGATCTCGTGACATTCAGCCGATGCAAGCACGCCCTCAAGGGTGCGTCCCACACAATCGATCAGCACACATGCGGGAAGCTCTCCCCCTGTGAGAACATAATCTCCAATGGAGATCTCCTCGTCAACCACAAGTTCAACAGCTCTCCTGTCAACCCCTTCATAATGTCCGCAAAGAATTATCAGTCTTTCATACCCCGCAAGCTCCAATGCCTTTTTTTGAGTGAGGGGCTTACCCGTGGGGGACATATACACAGTCCGTGTCTTTTTGTCGGACATTTTCATCACAGCCTCGTGGCACTCGCAAATGGGAGGCGCTGACATGAGCATTCCCATTCCGCCGCCGTAGGGAGTATCGTCCACCTTTCTGTGAACGTCATGGGTATAATCCCTGATATTGTGGGCATGTACCTCAATGATTCCGCAGCTTTCCGCCCGTCCGATTATGCTTTGCCCACAGACATAATCGATCATCTCAGGAAAAAGGGTCAACACATCAAATCTCATCGAACATTCCCTCGATGGGTCTTATATATACACCCTTTTCGGTGTCCACCTCGATTACAAACTCAGGCACCGCAGGCATATAAGCCTCACCGTTTTCCGTCTTTATTCTGTATATATCGCTTGCGGCACCGAAGATCACCTCAGCGATCTTGCCGTAGACCTTGCCCGTATCAATGTTTATTACGGGAAGTCCCTCAAGATCCGCGATGAAATAGTCCCCCTCTTCCATGGGAATATCCTCACGAAGAGCATAAACGACTTTGTTTTTAAGAAGATTTGCCTCCTCAAAGGTATCCACCCCCTCAAGATGAACAAGAACATATTCCTTGAACCTTACCGCCTTTGTTACGCGGTATTCAGTATATTCACCCTTCTTTTCAATATAAAGCCTTTTCAGTGTGCAAAACACCTCAACACTGTCGCACCAGGAATCCACCTTTATATCTCCCTTGATGCCGTGTGTATTGAGTATTTTACCTGTGTCAATGTATTTTTTCATAGCATTTCCAATCTTTGTATAATTAATCGAGTGTATTATATCATACAAAGAAGTTTTTTTCAAGTACATTTTTCAAATAATGTATGTATCTGCAAAACGAGATAAAAATGCAAAAAAATTCTGTAAAAACATTTCAGAATTTTATAAAGCTATTGACAAAATGAAAGAAAAATGTTATCATCACTTAGGTAGAATAAATTATTTATTATAAAGGAGATTAAAACTATGCCACTTGTTACTACAAAAGATATGTTTAAAAAGGCATATGAAGGCGGCTATGCTATCGGTGCTTTCAACGTAAACAACATGGAGATCGTACAGGCTATCACAGAGGCTTGTAAGGAAGAAAACGCTCCCGTTATCCTCCAGGTTTCCAAGGGCGCTCGTGCATACGCTAACCACACATACCTCGTAAAGCTTGTTGAAGCTGCTGTTATTGAAACAGGACTTCCCATCGTACTTCACCTCGACCACGGCGACAGCTTTGAAACATGTAAGAGCTGTATCGACGGAGGCTTCACTTCCGTTATGATCGACGGTTCTTCTCACTCATTCGCTGACAACATCGAGCTTACACGCAGAGTTGTTGAATACGCTCACGAAAGAGGCGTTGTTGTTGAAGGTGAGCTTGGAACTCTTGCAGGTGTTGAAGACGAGGTTTCTCACGAGTTCTCAACATACACAAGACCCGAAGAGGTTGAAGAGTTCGTTTCCAAGACAGGTGTTGACTCTCTCGCAATCGCAATCGGAACTTCTCACGGTGCTTACAAGTTCAAGCCCGGCACAGAGCCCCAGCTCCGTTTCGATATTCTTGAAGAGGTTTCACGCCGTCTCCCCGGATTCCCCATCGTTCTCCACGGTTCTTCTTCCGTTCCCCAGGAATATGTTAAGATGATCAACGAAAACGGCGGAAACATGCCCGGTGCAATCGGTGTTCCCGAAGAGCAGCTCCGTAAGGCAGCTTCTATGGCAGTATGTAAGATCAACATCGACTCCGACCTCCGTCTTGCAATGACAGGTACAATTCGTAAGTTCTTCAACGACAATCCTGCTAAGTTTGACCCCAGAGAATACCTCAAGCCCGCACGTGCTAACATTAAGGAGCTTGTTCGTCATAAGCTCGTTAACGTTCTCGGATGCAACGGCAAGGCATAAGCTCTATAGCAAAACACATTTTACAAACCACAAGCCCATTCCCATTTTGGAGGATGGGCTTGTTTTTTATGAAAGGTAAGGTCCCGGGAACAGTTGTAGCAGCCTTGACATCCTTTGGAATATCGGATATAATTATTTACAAATAAAATATCCAAAAAATTGTAATATCATTACACACTTTTGCATTTTTTCCTGACTATATTTATGAACGGTTATTCTGATTACTGAAAGGAGGTCTATTTATGAAAAAGGAACAAAAAAAGCAGTCCGTTATTGTGCTTGATGACGAAGAAATCATAGGGCTTTATTGGCATAGGGATGAACACGCCATTACTCAAACTGATATCAAATATAAAAGCTATCTTTTCACCGTTGCCAAAAACGTTCTTAACGATCAACGGGATTGCGAGGAATGTATTTCCGACACCTATCTCTGCGCTTGGAATTCCATTCCGCCGTCAAGACCAAGAATTCTCAAAGCTTTTTTGACAACTATTGTACGCAGGATCGCCATAAACCGATATTACAGTAATAATAAAAAGTCCAACGTTCCCTCTAATATGACCTCTGCTCTATCAGAAATCGAATCTTTTTTGGACAACGGCAGTCTTGTTGAACAGGATTATGATTCCAAGAGACTTGGATCAATCATCAGTAATTATCTCCATGATCTTAACGAAAGACAACGCTATATTTTCATGAGCAGATATTATGGAGTAAATACCGTTGATAAGATCGCAAGTGATCTCGGTCTCAGCAGATCAAGTATCAATAAAGAGCTTGTCGTTATACGTAACGGTCTTAGAAAAAAGCTTGAAAGTGAGGGTTATATTGTATGAAGCCAAAGGATTTTAACGAAGCGCTTAACCACCTTGACGATGATATTGTTGAGGAATATGTTGTAAAAGCCGAAAAATTTGAAAAAAATAACGCAACGATCAGAAAAAGACGTTTTACCCGTATTGTCGCTATTGTCACTTCAATTTGTATCATTGTCGGCGCGATTGCTGTTATATCAAAGATACAAAACACCAAAGAAAATCTTCCTGTTTGGGAGGAGCTTGAGCTTTCCGAAAAGCAAATTGCCCAATTATTCCCGCCCATTGACGATTTTCCCGTAGAATCAAATTTGATAAAAGCATATACCATCCGCTATGCTTCCGATCCAAGCAATCTTGGGATCAATCCGCTTAACGATGACGAATATGCGAAAATTTATCAAAAAAAAGACACCGAAAAAAAGACCACCAAATACGGTATTTACAGTTTTTCTTCCAATATTGTCAGGGAGTTCCAAAAGCAATTAAATGAGGAATTTCCTGCACCAACGATTCGATATGATAATTCCGAACAGGAAAAGGGCTGGCACCTTTCCGGCTATAATATACACGAAACTCATTACTCCGTCTTTAATACTTCAAATACAAATAAGTTTACACTTGAAGATTACGAAGGAATTGTATTTGGTGACAACGACTTTAGAATCAACACCGACATTTCAGACGATGAGCTGGTGGCTTTTCTTGAAGACCTTAAAGAAACACTTTACCAAATTTTTGATGTTTCCTTTTCTGACATAAAAATAAACCGAAGTTATAATCCCACTCGCGAAAAGCCCACCTACATTGATGTATATTTTTATAACAAAGACGACCATGACATTAATACTGACTATGACCTTGTTATTTCCGATCATATTGAGATATCCTTTAGTAATGAACTTTATGGATCATTTATGAAAGATATGCTTTTGAAAAGAATAGAATACGTTGAAGCAAGAACCGACGTGACGGATATATATTCTCCCATTGGAATGGCAAAATTATTGACACTTGAAGAAGCCGAAGCTCTTTTATATGACGGTCACGTTTACGGCGGCCACCTTTGCTCTGCCTGTATTTCGGGACGTGAAGGAATAAGCTTTGAAAGCTATGATTTTGTGGGAATTACCTACAGGTTTGAGCTTGAAGACAAAAATGATAAAACCACCCTTGGATTGCCGTTCTATGTATTTTATAAAAAAATAGAAACAAGTGAAAAAGGAATTTCGAAATATGCAACTGTTCTCGTTCCCGCTGTGAAAATCAGCGATCTTAATGAATATTTTGAAAGTCAGTCAGATCCTCACGCGGATATAGATAAACAATCATAATAATACCGGGGCTGTAAAAAACTCAAACCGAGTTATTTACAGCTCTTGCTTTATTTTCTTTGAACCCTTAAAGAAACAATACAAAAATATAAAAACAGAATAAAAAACTTTTCCTGCCTATTGACAAAAACAATACTTCGTGTTATGATGTATACCGTGAGAGGAGGTATACTATGGACATTCAATTGAAACGAGGGCTGTTGGACGTTTGCGTTTTAGCCGCAATCAAAAACGAGGACTCGTACGGATATAAGATAATCAAGGACATGAAGCCCTACATCGAGCTTTCCGAATCCACTTTGTACACCATTCTCAAACGCCTTGAAAATGCAAATATGCTGACAGTCCATAAAGCAGAGCATGGGGGCAGACTCCGAAAATATTATCGCATCACCCCTGAGGGATTACAGCGTATCGAGGAATTCAAGGCGGATTGGAGCGAAATATTGTCCATTTATAAATTTGTAACCAAGGAGGAAAAGGGTGATGACTAAATTAAAATTTCTGATGTCACTGCACGGCAGACTTTCCGAGCTTCCCGAAGACGAGGTGGAAGAAAGATTGAATTTCTACAGTGAAATGATCGAGGACAGAATTGAAGAAGGTCTTTCCGAGGAGGAGGCAGTTGCAGAAATGGGATCTGTTGACGAGGTTGCCGAACAGATCATTGCCGAAATTCCTCTTTCAAAGATCGTAAAGAAAAAGATGAAGCCAAAAAGAAGGCTGACGCCTGCGGAAATCACTCTTTTAGCACTGGGCTCTCCCCTTTGGCTTTCCCTGCTTATTGTCGCTTTTTCCCTGATCATTTCTCTTTTTGCGGCTTTATGGTCGGTGATCATTGCTTTTTGGGCAGTTTTTGCATCCCTTATCGTATGCGCATTTTCCGCATGCGCCCTTGGCATCGGACTTGCTGTATTTGATACAGCAGCCACGGGAATTGCCCTGACAGGTACAGGTCTTGTTTGCGCAGGAATTGGAATTTTCTTTTTCTACGGTTGCCGCGCCTCCACCAAGGGAGCCGCTTGGCTGACACGTAAGATCGTAATCGGTATAAAAAAATGCTTTGTAAAAAAGGAGGCGGTATGATGAACAAGAAAACTGTAATTATGCTCATTGTTGCCTCATGCCTTATATTAATTGGCTGTATTTTATTTATTGGAGTGATGAGTATGTCTAATTGGAATTTTTCAAAGCTTTCCACATCAAAATATGTTACCAACCACCACGAGATCAAGGAAAGCTATACCGATATCGAGATCATAACAGATTGCTCCGATATAGTTTTTGTTTCCTCGGCAGAAGGAAGCCCTTCCCTTGTGACCTGCTATGAAACGGAAAACATGAAGCACACCGTGTCCGTTACAGAGGATACCTTGAGGGTACATATTTCCGACACAAGAAAGTGGTATGAGCATATAGGGATCAACTTTGAAAATCCAAAAATTACGGTGGCTATTCCCGCAGGACTCTACGGCAGGCTTTCCATAAGCTCAACTACGGGCAGGATCGACCTTCCCGCAGATTTCTCCTTTGGTTCCATTGATATCACGGGTTCAACAGGGGACGTCATAAATAAAGCATCATCAAAGGGAAGCATCAAAATCAAGATCTCCACAGGAGATATCACCCTTGAAAATATTACAGCAAGATCCCTCGACCTCTCTGTTTCCACAGGCAAAATATCCACCGAAAATGTTGATTGCTCCGAAAGTATTACTCTTAAAACATCAACGGGATCAACTGTACTGAAAAACACCCTATGCCAAAGCATTGTATCAAAGGGTACAACGGGAGATATAACCTTGAAAAACACAGTTGCCAACGATTATATGGAGATCAAAAGAAGCACGGGGGACGTAAAGCTTGACCTTTCCGACTCAAAGGAGATCTTTATTTCCACAGACACAGGTACAGTCACGGGCACCCTGCTTACAGGTAAGGTATTTACCGTAAAATCAAGTACGGGAAAAATCGATGTTCCCACAAAAAATGTACTTGGCGGCTCTTGCGTTGTCTCAACAGATACCGGGGATATAAGAATCAAGATCAAGGAATAATGCTTTCATAGCTCTATTCGGTAAGCAAATTGGCAAGACAAGATCTCGATGATTCCCATTACAAAAGCGTCTTTTTGTTTTACTCCGAACTCGAGTAATTTCCTATAGATTAAAAACAGCCGATACGGAAATACCTCCCTATCGGCTCTCTTTATTGTAATGTCAGTGACGGACCGAGTAGGGGCGATTCACGAATCGCCGCTGAAATACGCAAAACAAAAACGGGCGATTCATGAATCGCCCCTACGGACACACATAAATTTCGGCAGAGAAAACAAGTTATCTGCCGATTTTATGTGTGTATTAAGGACCGTCGAGGACGCCGGTCCCTACGGATTTTGTGCAAACATCGCGAACGTCCCGTAAATAAGGCTCCCTCCGGGAGGGAGCTGTCAGCGAAGCTGACTGAGGGAGAGTGCGTAACAAGGAAGATACTACAACCCTAAAGTCACGCAGGCTCCTTCCGTCACGGCTACGCCGTGCCACCTCCCTCTCGGAGGGAGGCTTTGGCACTGCGAAAATATCGTGGTTAGTGCGCCAAGTAAATAATCAATTTTTTGTTTTCTTTCTTGAAAACAGCACTGTAATTTCTGAAATTGGCAGAGTATAGGTTGAAAGGAGTAATCCGAAAAAGACGAGGGCGGAAAGGAGTATTTTAAATCCAAGGGCAAAGGGCGAGTATACCTGCAGAAAGGGAGCAAACACTACAAACAGCCGAACAAGGCATACGGAGCCGAGAGCGCAGACTAAGGGCATGAACAAAGATCTGAAAAGGCTGATTTTCGGCATACCCCTTGAAAAAAGCTTGATGAGGCTCAAGGCTGTATTCAATATCTCCGCAAAGAAAACGATGAAAACATAGCCGTTGATGCCCGTATGGGGTAGGAGTATCCATACAAGCAGTGCAGAAAGACCTGCATCGAGAATATTGACCTTCATTGAATAGACCTGATACCCAAGCCCTTGCAAAAGGCTATCCACTGCAGAGTCGAAATACATTACGGGAATAAGTATGGAAAAAAGCTTTATGTAAAGTGATGCCTCGGGGGAGTTATAGATCACCATTCCCAGATCCGAGGAAAATGCAAAGATTATCATGGCGCATCCCGATGCAAAAATAAGGGTGGTACGCAGGGTTCTTGATATGATCCGTGAAATATGCCCCTCATCACTTCGAGCCGAGGATTCGGAGATCTCGGGAACGATTAGGCTTGTAAACGACGATAGAATTGCCATTGGGAAAAGAACGATGGGCAGTGCCATTGCGTGTACCGTACCGTAGGTTGCAAGGCTGACCTCCGATCCCATGCCGTATTTTTTCAGCCCCTTTGGAATGAGCATATCCTCAACGGTCAGAAGTCCCGAGCGCACATATGCAGTCAGTGCAACGGGCATGGCAATTCCAAGAAGCCTTGAGGTCTGATCCTCGGGAACTTTTCCCGATTTTCCTACATGGCGGTGCAGATCGAGCCTA
Source organism: Oscillospiraceae bacterium (assembly GCA_015063395.1). Lineage (GTDB taxonomy): Bacteria > Bacillota > Clostridia > Oscillospirales > CAG-272 > SIG714. The sequence goes on along the minus strand of SVUF01000026.1, from coordinate 5,992 downwards.
TACATAATGAACGAGTAGAAAAAGGAAAGTCCCTCGGAAACGGCGCTTCCGCAAATTACGGCAATACAGGAGTATTCAAGTCCCTTGGGCATAAGCAGTCTCAGGGCGTTTACGGTTATAAATATCTTGACAGCTTGCTCGAATATTACGGCAGAGGCGTTTTTATAGACTCTTGATACGGCGGTGAAATATCCCGAAAGAGCGGACGCGATGGCTATGCATGGAAGCGCAGGAGACAGGATCTTCAGGCATTTAATGCATCTTTCATCGTCAAGAAGATGAATGGAAATTGGTTCTGCCAAGAAAAACAGACCGATACAGGCAAGGATTCCAAAAAAGGAAGCGTATAAAATGCATTTTTTCATGGCACGGCGAAGCTCAAGCGGGGAGTTACGCCCAAGAGCCTCAGCGCAAAGACGGGTGGTGGCAAGCTTTATACCGCTTGTGGCAAAGGTCACCGCAAAATTATAAACGGAGTTGGTAAGCGTAATAAGTCCAATACCTGCAGAACCGATCTTACCTGTAACGTAGACGTTAAATGACATACCGACAAATCGGATAAGCAGGGAGGTTGCGGACATCAGTGTTCCGTTCAAAAGAAATTTTTCAGTTTTTTTCATTGATTTTATAGTGGGATCACCCCAAACCCTTCATATTTATGTGATATATTGACATTATATGTTGTCCGTGGTATAATTATTAATAAGCAGAAAGTGAGGAATATCGAGATGAACGAAAAAAACAAAAAAACAAATAACTGCAATTGTCCGAAAAAAAATACTGATGAAGAAAAAATCGACGTTGCGGCAAAGGAAATAATGGAAAAATACAGAAAAGCATTTGAGGAGCTGGCAAAATGATAAAAATAAGTGTTGAAAAAGCGGAAAAGCTTCACAGGATCATGACCGCGGAAACGGGCGGAGACCCCGAGATCAGAGAAATGGCTCTCCTCGAAAGCGCAGTTGAGGGTGTGTTTGCCACATTCGGAGGGGTGGAGCTATACCCTACAATTGAGGAAAAGGGAGCAAGGCTTGGCTATACCCTTATATCCAACCATGCATTTGTGGACGGAAACAAACGCATCGGAATGTACGTGATGCTCATATTCCTTGAAATAAACGGAGCGGCAATTGATCCTTCGGTGGACGAGGTGACAAGAGTCGGACTTGCGGTGGCATCGGGAGAAATGAAATATGACGAGCTTCTTGCGTGGGTTCGTGACAACAGAAAGGGCTGACCGTATGAAAACCTACGTGCTTGGAGTTGTGTGCCTGTTGGTTCTTGCCATGATACTGTGCGGACTTTTGTTTGACACGGAAGTGTATTTCATATCCGTTATTGTCTCAGCGGTGATATTTGTGGGAAAAAGTCTGTTAATCGAGCTTAAAAACAGGGAAAAAAAGAATAATTGGCGTTTGGCAGTGGATATTGCAGGAGATATTCTCAGAAATATATCACTGATCATAACCGTAAAGGCAGTTGTTGACGTTATTGAAAACGCCGCAGCATCCGACGTTTCAATTGCGGGCTTTGCCGTTATAATGGGGCTGTTCATCGCAGAGGTAGTGGTACTCTCGTTGGCAGTATTTGTAGGTGAGCTTTGCGCAATTTTGAGAGTGTACGGAAAAAACGAAAGGATCAAAAAGACGTCAAGAATCATAAGCACCGCCGCAACAGTCCTTATGGTAATCACCGCAGTGTGGTGAAGACAGGCGTAAACGGCAGGTTGATTTTTCAAACCGATATCCAACAAAGCGGTTGTTGATAGAATATTGAGGATATGCTATAATAAGTGTACAAAGATCTTTGAATTTTTTATTTGAGGTTGTATTATGGAAATAAGCATATCGAAAAAATTAAAAGCATTACGGCAGATCAAAAAAAACACGCAGGAAGAGCTTGCAGAGTTCCTTAGCGTATCTCCGCAGGCAGTATCAAAATGGGAAAGAAACGAGGGCTACCCCGATATAGTTCTGCTTCCAAGAATTGCGGGATATTATCATGTTTCTGTTGACGAGCTTTTAGGCGTTGATGAAATTGCAAAGCAGGAAAGAATTGATGAAATAACCGCGGAATATAATAAAATAAGACACCATATTCCACTTGATCCCGATTATGGACTTGATGAGGGTATAGAGCTTATAAGAAAAGCTGAAAGGGAGCTTCCGGGAGTATTTTTCTTTGAACAGCTTTTGGCGTCGGATCTGTCTTGGAAAGGAAAAAACACATCTTGCGAGGTTGAACGGGAAAAACTGTTTGAGGAAGCTACGGAGCTTTGTAGGGATATTCTTGCACGATCAACGGAGGATCGCTGGAGAGACAGCGCCAAACAGATCTTACTTGTTACCTATGCAGAACAGGGGAAAAACGAAAAAGCGCTTGAGCTTGCATATCAAATGCCGGGACCTTGGTGTACTTGTGAGTATATGCTGACATATATTCATAAGGGCGAAGAACTGAAAAATACCTATAAGCTGAACGCTGTTCTTTATTATCAAATATTCAGACAATCAATACTGAAGCTTAAAGAAAGCAGTGTGGAAGCCGAAGATATGGTAAACAATAAGGAGCTTAAAATTGCGGGAATTGATGATGAAGAATATCTCAATGCAATCCGTAACGTGATTTAATATAAGCTTCCCCAAAAAAACAAAAAGCCAAGGCGCACAGTTCTTGGCTTTTTGATTATCAGAAAAAAGCAATCTTATTATTATACTGAATTTTTCGGAAGATACGGAACAAGTCTTTCAATCTGTTTTTTAAAACGGCTTTCATGTTGAAGCCTTTCAAATATTCCATCGGTTCTGCTGAAAGCTTGATATGCACACCAAGATACAAATTCGCCCTTATCATTTGTATCATCCTTGTGAGAGGCAAGTTTATTTTCAGTCAATACATTCAGTGCAGGACAGTTATAAGACAGAACCGTGTCATTGGGCAGCTCGGCATACTTTACATAAAGATCGACTGCTTTTTCCATTTGGGCATATCCAAGCTCAAATTCTTTTATTATAAAATACTCCATGGCAAGACGGGTATGAAAATCCGCACGCATTACTATCCACGCATCAATGTCAGTTTGGGGATCTCTCATTACGTCCATTACCTCAATAATCATTTTAATATTGGCAATCGCAATTTCAGAGTTCTCGAATTCGTTGCAGTTGTAAAATATATAGCTAAGAAATGACAAGAAGTTCTCTTGACGTTGTTTTCTGTATTTTTCAAGATCGCGGCGGTAACCGTACCGTGATTCAAGCAGAACCTCCCTACAGGATTTCCAGCACGGCATCATATTTAGCCACCTGTCAAGCTGTTCTTCCTTTTCAGCTATAGAAATTATCTCCATTATTTCAATGCGATAATCTTCATTTGTACAATTATCCATGATATTCTGACTAATATTTCTTATTTCGTCAAGATGCTCCTCATAAGGTCGGATGCCGTGATAAACGTAACATCTGCAAAGCCAAAGCCCAAAGCTGAATTCTTTTGGGAATTCATCATATGCAGCCTTACACGCTTGATAAAAGGATTCAGGATCGTTTAATACTTCATTGATTTTTTGATAGTGTATATCAAGTCTTTGATTTATGGACTTACTGTCAGTTCCAAATAGAACATCAGTGGAAATCCCGAAATACTGTGCAATTTTTGGGATTAATTCCATGTCGGGGTAAGCCTGTCCTTTTTCCCAACGGCTGACAGATTGGTAGGTAACTCCAACAGCGGAGGCAAGATCCTCCTGTGTGATATCGCGTTCACGCCTCAAACGGCGGATTACATTAGAAATCGGTAAATTCATTGTTTTCTCCGGTAATAATTATTTAGCTGTACAACCTGTATTTATATTATACCAAAGCTTATAAAAAATCAATAAGCCATTCCGTGCAGGTACTCACCTGTTGCGAGAAAAATTCTACAATACAGTGTTAAAACCACAGCCCGATTTTTAAATACAATCCTAAAAATTAACCGTGAGTTAAGCTCGTATTTCCGTTTGTTATCTTTATTTTTTTGAAAAACGTGCTACAATATAGACAACGGTACCGAAAAAAAGAAAGCAGGAAAAAATAATGAAAGAAAGCATTGGAAAAATTATAAAGCGTCTCAGAAAAGAAAATGAGATGACACAGGAGGAGCTTGCAGAAGCTCTTAATATTTCGGCTGTGGCAGTGTCAAAATGGGAAAACGAGCTTACAATGCCCGATATATCCCAGATCATTCCCTTGGCAAATATTTTTGGGGTTACAACTGATGAGCTTTTCGGACTTACTGACGTGGATCATGAGCAGGAGATACGTGAAAAGCTTGGCGAAATTTTCAAATTTACCGATAATATAAAGGACAACGAGAAAGCTTCAGGTGGACTTGAAGCTCTTGAAATGTATCGCAGTGTTTTAAAGACCTATCCCAATAATCCCACGGTTTTGATAAACGCCGCTTCATTTGGCAGCTATCTCACGTCATATTATGAAAAGCCCCTTGAGCAATTGATTGGCAGAGAAGGACTTGAAAAAATAGTTGACGAAAGCATCAAATGGTGTGAGCTTGCAATAAAATATGCCAAAACACAGGATGACGTATTTTCGGCAAAAAGAACACTTGTGGATTTTTATACAAGTCGCAAGAATTTTGACAAAGCCTTTGAGATAGTTGATACCTTTGTTTCCGATATCAACAGCTTGAAGTATATATATCTTGCAAGTCTGAAATGGAGCGCAGGACAAAGCGAAGAACAAAAAAGGCTTAACTGTAAAAACATAAAGACCCTTTCGGCAGCTTTGGTTCATCAGGCAATCATGCTTGGGAATATATATATGAACAATGAGAAAAGATACGAGGACGCCCTGTATTGCTATAGATATGCAAATGATCTTGTTGAAGCATTATTTAAAGAAGAACAATACAGACCCCCGTATTGCGACTCTGTGATTCCCTTGTATTGCTTCCCCGCAAAGTGCCTTATAAAGCTTGGAAGAACCAAAGAAGCAGCCGAAACTCTTGAAAAAGCAGTTGATTTTATGGAAATACAGGAGAAGAATTATAATAAAAAGACGGAATTTTCATCTCCCCTTATGGTCGATTGTCATTTCAGCTACGGATTTGAGGGTTCGGCAAAATACGAAATAGAAAAACGTATACGTCAGATTTTAGTCTGGCTTGACAATTCAGGGTATCTCGATGACCCGAATTTTGAAAACCCTGTCAGGAGAATGAATGAAATTTTAGCTGAAAAAGCGTAAAAACCTTTGATTAAAAAATATGGGCTGTAAAAAACTCAAACTGAGTTTTTACAGCCTGTTTTGCTTTAATATATTTTTTATTTGGGCGTTTTTTCGGCATTCAGCATATTCTCAATGAAAATTCCGTAGCCCGTTGCGGGATCATCAACAAGAACGTGGGTTACCGCACCGATGAGCTTGCCGTCCTGAATTATTGGTGAACCGCTCACGAGTGTGGTCAAGTAGGGACAACAGTTTTTAACAAAAAGTATAAAAGTCAAAAGCGGAAATAAAGAATAAAATAGTAAAAAGTTGCAAAAATCTATTATAAATTCCTTGACGAGAAGACTTTTTTATGGTACAATACAATTGAAAACAGCAAAAGGTTGCAAAAATCTATTATAGAGGTGCTTATGGAGATAAAACGAGAATTATATTTACAACAATTGATCAGCCGAAAAGGCAACGGCTTTATCAAGGTTGTCACCGGCATTAGAAGATGTGGTAAATCCTATCTCTTGAACAATATCTTTTATCATTATCTTTTGGAGAGCGGTGTTGACAAAGAGCATATTATTCGTTTTGCCTTTGATTCTGCTGATGATCTGTATTTGATTGGCGAGAGTTTGATTGCTCTCGAGAAAGAAAAGCGCAAGGTCGATCCCGAAAAGTTTATGAGCTATATTCGATCTGAAATGAGGGACGATAACACCTATTATCTGCTCTTAGACGAGATTCAACTTCTTGATTGCTTTGAGGCGGTTTTG
>SVUF01000025.1 GCA_015063395.1 Oscillospiraceae bacterium | reverse complement strand
TGAAGGAAACATGGTCGCCTTCCGATGAGTGTGTTTCAACTCCAAGCACGATCTTACAACCGTACTTTTTTCCAAGGGCAATTTCTTTTTCCGAGCATTCCACCACTGCCGAGGCTGTATCTCTGTATGACATCAGACACAGGGTATCGGAATTTCTCGCAAGAAGCTCTAAAATGTCCTCTTTTTCACCGTTTTCATTGGTCACAGTATAATCATCAAACCAAAAAGGTATATCCCATTCAAGCTTTTCACCCTCACTCCGCACAGCATCGGATACCTTTAATACGAAATCACCGTAGTATTGAAGGAGCTGATCCCTGTTTGTATAAAAAGCTTCAAGCTGATGGGGTTCAACGTCAAGATGCAGAGAGGCAAGGCGTGTTTCGGGTGTTGCGTTTTTCTGATACTCCAAAAATTGAGATATCAAGCTCTCCGCTCCCTTGTTATCGGGATATATCCAGTTTGCATCCCCCGACAAAAGCGAAACCTTCATTCCCCTTTCGCCTGCCGACAACACAAATGACGCAAGATGCTCGGGGTTAAAATTCGGCCAACAAATGTATATCTCATTTATGCTGTTTTTTTCAAGAAAATCAAGATATTCTCCCCTTAACGCCTTGCCGGCTTTTCCTCTGTCCCACCACCATACCGCCGAGGTGCCGCCGCCGCTTAGGGTCATATCAAAGGACTTTTCAGTGGTAACAGGCACCGTGGAGCTTGTTGGTGTTACGGCGGGCGTCAGGGTTGGCTTCCCCGTTGGCTCACTGCTTTTCATCGGTGTTTCTTCGGTCAATGTCCCCTCTGCCGAAGTATTTGGCTCGGTACTTATGAATGTGGGCACTGGGTCATTTCTGCACGAGCAGGTAAAACAGGCAATCAAGCACAAAAGTACTGTAAGATCAATTATACGCCTCATGACCCATTACTCCTTTTTCTTAGAATTATTATCAGTTTTCAAATTTATCCGCAAGAATCCTTGCACATCTTGACATATTTTTGATTCCCTCAAATATGTCCCCGTCAGCAAACTTTCCAAGATAGCTGTCCGCCTCAAGAGTCATATATCCGTCATAAGATATCTTTTTCAGTGCATTTATAACCTTATCAAAATCAATATCCATGGTAAATGGCAATTGATGTGAATCATGCCATCTGTCATTGTCATGAACGTGCAGAGCCTTCAGTCTGTTGCCGAGAGCAAGTATCATTTCCTCCGCTCCCGATCCCGAGCCCCTCATTTCCGCATGACCGATATCAAGACAGGCAACAAAATGATCATCGTTTACCGCATAAAGATGCTCGTTGAAGCTTTCCGAGGTTGAACATGCCGCAAAGGAGCTTTCGTTTTTGGCACTGCTCCAATTCCACATGTTTTCCGTAGCGATTATAACCCCATGCTCCTTGGCAAAGGGCAAAAGCTCAAAATACATTTCCGCGTTTTCGGCAGCGCTTTTGTTGTTATCAGGGTGAATTATACATATTTTTCCGCCTGCCTCCGCAGTACATTCAATTGCTCTTTTGAAATGATCGCGTATCTCCTTGCAATAACAGGGAAACGGAGCATGGGACTGATTGCAGTGGATTCCGTTTTCAAGCCCGATATGCTTCAGCCTTCTTGCAAAAGAAAGATAATTGTCCGATGCAAGTGGATGATCGGTTTCAAGAAGTAAGCCCTTGCTCCAGCTGTAGTTACACATGGCAAACATGGAAAAATCCCAAGCATCAAAGCCCGCCTTTGCCACAAGCTCAACTGTTTTTTCTTCTCCGATTCTCCGTGCGGCAGAACCGATCTCTGTGGAAGTTTTCATATTTCACTCCAAAAATCCTTTATTTATGGTATTTTCCGTTGTTATTTATATTAAATCCTCTGTATATCTGCTCAAGGAGAATAACTCTCATAAGCTGATGGGGAAATGTCATTCTTGAAAATGACATTCTATGGTCGCACATGGCTTTTATTTTTTCGGGAATACCGTCAGAGCCGCCGATGACAAAGCTTATTGAGGAATATCCCTTGAGGGGCGTGTCCGCAAGAATCTTTGCAAGCTCCAAGGAATCCAGCATCTCCCCTTCTATGCAAAGCGCAACCTTATAGTCCTTATTTTTTGCCGCCACAAGCTCCTCAAGTCCTGCGTCGTCCTTGGCTTCCGATATATTAAGACGGCAATACGCACCAAGGCGCTTTGAATATTCAAGAACGGCTTCCCTCAGATATCTTTCCTTCAGCGTACCGTGGCATATTACATTTACATTCAGCATATTTCTTCTCCAATTTGTGATTTTGCGGAAAATTCATCGGCAATTACGGTGATCTCGTCTCGGTTTGCCACAAGATAGTCCCCTTCGATCCCCTTTTCCATTAGCTTTTTATCCATTTCTTCCTTTACACAGCGCGGAAGATTGTTTTCGCGGCTGAGATGGCCGAAGGCTACCCGACGTGTACCCGTTCTCAAAAGTATGGTTCCAAGCATGGCGGCTCCTTCATTGGACATATGTCCGTATTTCGAGGCAATCCTACCCTTCAAATGCTCGGGATATTCCCCGTGCATCAGCATTTCCTCGTCGTAGTTTGCCTCGATAAGAGCATATCGGCATCCCGCGATCTGCCTCACCACGTTTTTTTCAACACAGCCCATATCTGTGGCAACCGCAACAAAATAATCACCAAAATCCGCAATATATCCTGCGCTGTCGTCGCTGTCATGGGGCGTTTTGAAGCTTTTGACGGTAATTCCGCCGATCTTTTCCTCAAAGGGCACATTTTCAAAGCACGTAAACTCAGGACAAATGGCACTCATCTTATATGAACAACCCTTGGGAACATATATGGGAATGTTGCGTTTTTTCAAAAGAACACGCAATGCGCTTGTATGATCCGAATGCTCGTGGGTAATGAATATAGCTTTGATATTGTCAATGGACGTGCCTATATCCTCAAGAGCCTTACAAACACATTTGGCGTTTTTTCCCGCATCAATGAGTATTTCGTCATCCCCGTATTTTATGTATGTACAGTTTCCCGATGATCCTGAAAAAAGTGTGCAAAATTTAAGCTTTTCCGACATTTTATCCTATCTTTATCGCTCCGAAGGGACGAACATGCATAATCATACAAGCTCCCTCTCCAAATACCTTGTCGATTCCCTCACGGTATGCTTCTGTGTCCTCCTCAGGAACAAATGCCTGCATTGTTCCTGCAAATCCGCCTCCGTGTACTCTGCAAACAGCGCGTCTTGTTCCCTTGAACTCCCCGAAAAGCTTTTCTGAAAGAGCAAGAGCCAAGGATATTCCCTGCTCCTCACTGTGATGAGCAGAGTATACATTCTGAAGGTATCTATATGACGAAAGTCCCGATCTTTCAATGTTTTCAAGGAAGCCGTCAATATCTCCTTCATCCATAGCCTTGGAGATCGCATCAACTCTCTTGTTTTCAAGCACAAAGTGATAAGCTCTGAGCCATGCTCTGTCACTGCACTGACGTCTGATCCTTGCAGCATTTTCAACAAGCTCCTCAAGGGTAACATCCCTCAAGACCTCCTTACCAAAGAACTTGGCAACAGATTTCATATCTCCCGGAATTGAGGCATAATCGTCGTTAAGATCTGAATGGCTTCCGCCTGTGTTTACAATACAAAGAGCATATCCGAACTTTGAAAGATCAAAATCCTTTTTCACAATTACAGGATTTGCCTTGTCCGCAAAGTCGATGTTGATGAAGCCTCCCACAGCACAAGCCATCTGGTCCATAAGTCCGCAGGGCTTGCCGAAGTATACATTCTCCGACCACTGAGCCATCTGAGCGATCTCCTCGTTGGATACCTTGCCATCATTGTATATATGATTGAGCATATTGCCGATCATTACCTCAAATGCCGCAGAGGAAGAAAGTCCCGAGCCCTTGAGAACGTTTGAGGTTGTATAGGCGTCGATTCCTCCAATCTTATAGCCCTTGTTGAGAAAAGCCTTGCACATTCCGCACACGAGCGAAGAAGACTTGAAGTTTGGATAGTCCCCTACCTTCAGCTTATCAAGACTGATGCTGTCCCCGGGATAGCCCTCGCTCTTTATTCTGACCTTACCAAGATCAGTGGGAGCAGCAATTGCAAGAATATCACAGTCAACAGAGCCTGCAACCACCTTTCCATAGTTGTGGTCAGTGTGATTTCCCGAAATTTCACTTCTTCCGGGAACTGAAAGAATGACCATTCCTTCATTATCTCCGTATATTGATACAAATGCATCAATGGCATCAAGTATTCTCTTTTTTCTTTCCGCAACACATCCTATGTAAATGCGCTCAAGCACTTCGTCAAAATCTCCGCCGATCACTGCGTTTTTCAAATTCTTTGCATTCATTGTTTTTCTCCTTATTGTTTTATTGAGATTGTTATATTAAGCTTTTCAATAATAATTCTAAAATCAGCCGCCTGCTCTCAAAATGTCCCCTTCTTTTCCTTCAAAGGGAAGCTTCACCTTGAATTCCATAAAGGGATGGGGCGCACTTTCTATTGAAGCTCCGTCCTTGTCCGTCATGGAAAGGATCTCAAAGCCCCTGCCGAACATACCGGGGGTCAAAAGCTCGCATTTATCTCCGACACAGCACTTATTTCTCTGTATAAAGGTTGCAATTCCCGTATCCTTATCATAGTGCTTCAGCACCGCAAGGTATGCCTTGTCCCTGATATATCCGTTCAGAGTTGTAAGATTTGCCTCATTTCCGGGGCGGTCAAAATAATAACCCGTACAGTATTCTCTGTGGGAAACACCCTCAAGCTCAGCCATGAGACGCCCGTCGTATTTATATCCTTGAGGATCTCTTTCAAAGGCATCGATTGCCATACGGTATGCATTTGTCGTAACCGCCGTATAATATGCGCTCTTCATTCTTCCTTCGATTTTGAATGACGATATGCCCGACCTCATAAGCTCGGGGATATGCTCGATCATACACATGTCCCTTGATGACATTATAAACGTTCCCAAATGATTTTCCTCAACGGGATATCTGATGTCGGGGCGCTTTTCCTCGGATATTTCATAAAAATTATAGTTCCATCTGCAAGGCTGGGCACACATTCCTCGGTTGGCATCCCTGCCGATTAGATTTTCGGACAAAAGACATCTTCCGCTGAAGGATACGCACATCGACCCATGTATAAAACACTCGATCTCCATATCCGCAGGAATATTTTCCCTGATCCTCTTTATATCCTCAAAGCTCATTTCCCTTGCAAGAACTACACGCTTTACCCCTTGGGAGTACCAGAAATTACAGCTTTCATGGGATACGATACCTGCTTGGGTGGACATATGTATCTCACCATCCTTGATGATCTTGCGTATGCACATCATGACCCCGGGGTCCGCAACAATAAATCCGTCAAGACCTGCCCCGGCAATTTCCGAAAGAAATCTTTCAAGCATGGGATATTCATCGGGTCTTGGAAGGGTATTCACGGTCAAATACAGCTTCTTGTTTTTTGAATGAACAAATTCTGCGCTTTCATATATTTCCTCCACGGTGAAATTATCCGCAGCAGACCTCATTCCAAAGCTTTTACCCGCAAAATACACAGCATCCGCTCCAAAGCGTATTGCAGCCCTCAGTTTTTCAGGATTGCCCGCAGGTGACAAAAGTTCCGCCATTTCTTCCTCCTTTATATTGCATAATTCATCATTTTATATTCTACTATATTTTTTTAAAATTGTAAACATCTTTTTTAAATTTATTTATATTTTTTCGCCTGCAAATAATTTGGCATATTCCCTTTTTTTCTATTGACTTTTGTTATGTAGTTTGTTATAGTTTATATTAGATCTTTATGCGTTTATTTTTGAATAAAGGCTATGATGATCTGTCAAAAATATAGGTAATCACTAAGAATTTTAAGGATGTGAAAAAATGTCAAGACTTGGTTATATTCTTCGTTGCATCGTAAAAATGGACTATTCAAACCTGATCAAAACCGTGAACAGATCCCATAAAAAAAGCGGAAAGGGACGAATTCCTCTTTTTGTGGACATCGTTAAATGCGGATTCAAATACGGAGCAGGATATATGGACTACGAGCTTCTTGAATGGTGGAACCTAAACGAAAAGCAACGCGCTACCTATGTAACCAGAGGGATCAACAATTCCATGATCAAGATCTGCAATAAATCGGAATGCTATCACCTTTTGCACAATAAGGACGAATTCAACGAGCTTTTTTCCGATATGCTGGGCAGAAAATGGATCAGGGTCGACAAAGCCTCATTTGAGGATTTTGAAAGATTTATGATCGGTCTCGATACCGTCCTTATAAAGCCCCTTGATTCCAATTGCGGAAAGGGGGTTGAAAAGCTTTCAAGAAAAGATTACAAGGATATTCGTGAGCTTTATGACTATATAATCGGTACGGGCTGCGCTCTTGCCGAGGAATATATCGTTCAGCACAGTGAAATGTCAAGAATGTATCCCGAATCTGTAAATACGGTCAGGGTCGTTACGGTTCTTGACAAGGAAGGTGAACCTCACATTATTTACGCCGCAGTACGTCTCGGAAATGAAGGCAGAGTTGTGGACAATATAAATGCCGGCGGTCTTTCCGCACCCGTGGACAAAGAAACAGGGGTGCTTACAAATGTTGCGTTTGACAAGAACTTCCACTACTACGACGAGCATCCATACACGGGAGTAAAGATCGTAGGCTTCCAAATTCCCCTTTGGTCAGAGGTCGTGGACCTTGTCACCGTTGCCGCAAAGCGTATCCCCGAGCTAAGATATGTGGGTTGGGACGTTGCAATTACAGAAAAAGGACCTTTATTCGTAGAAGCAAACCATCATCCCGGTCACGATATAATTCAGATGCCAAGGCATACGCCCGACAAGATCGGAATGTTGCCTGAGTTCAGAAAATATATTGATATTTGACGAAAAATATAATATACGGTAAGATACCGCCGCTCCGATGCTCAAATGCTTCGGGGCGGTATTTTTTTTGCATAGTTTTTATTGTATTTTTTGCAGATTATATAATAATTGCAGAGGACAGCGCAAAAAACTTGTAAAAATATATATGAAAAATCAAAAATTCTCTTGACAGATCAATAAATATAGTATAAAATTACTATGTGGTACTGTAAAAATGTATCACCCTAAATTTGAATAAAAAGAAAAAAACAGAAAAGGAGGTGCAATGATTATGAATTGGTTGCAGATACTTATAGGTGCGCTTGTAGGACTTGTGATCGGAGGAATTGTGGGCTATGTTATCCGAAGAACCATCGGAGAAAGAAAGATCCATTCTGCCGAAGCAGAATCCCGGCGCATTGTTGAAGAAGGTAAACAGAAAGCCGACACCTACAAAAAGGAGACCTTGCTTGAAACCAAGGAAGAGGTTCTGAAGATCCGAAACGAAGCTGAGGCTGAAATCAAGGAACGCCGCAGTGAAGTTGCAAAAATGGAACGCAGATGCGTTTCACGTGAAGAAACTCTTGAAAAGAAGCTCGAAACCCTTGAGCGTAAGGAAGAAAACCTTAACCGCAAGATCAAGGAAAACGAGGACAAGGTTGCTGAGATCCAGCAGATCAAGCAGGAACAGCTTGAAAGACTCCAGCAGATCTCGGGCTTCACAGCAGAAGAAGCAAAGCAGGAGATCGTTGACAAGATCGTTGACGAAGCAAGATTTGAAGCTGCTCAAAAGGTTGTTGAGATCAGAAATCAAGCCAAGGAAGAGGCTGAAGAAACTGCAAGAAACATAATCTGTATGGCTATACAGCGTGTTGCTTCCGACCAAGTGGCTGAATCCACTGTTTCGGTTGTTGCGCTGCCAAACGATGACATGAAGGGAAGAATCATCGGCCGTGAGGGTAGAAATATCCGTGCTGTAGAACAGCAAACCGGAGTTGACCTTATCATTGACGATACCCCTGAAGCCATCACAATTTCATGCTTTGACCCTGTAAGACGTGCCGTTGCCAAGCTTTCTCTTGAAAAGCTTATTTCTGACGGTCGTATTCACCCGGCAAAGATCGAGGAAACTGTTGAAAAATCCAAGAAGGAAATCGACCAAGCCATCAAGCAAGCAGGTGAAAGAGCTGTGTTTGAGGTAGGTATTCACGGAATTAACAACGAACTCGTTAAAATACTCGGTAGACTTAAATACCGTACCAGCTATGGACAGAATGTCCTTAATCACTCCGTAGAGGTTGCCTATATTGCGGGTATGATCGCAGATGAGGTTGGAGCTGACAGCACCGTGGCAAAACGCGCGGGACTTCTCCACGACATCGGTAAGGCAATGACCCAGGAGGTTGAAGGCTCCCACGTACAGATCGGTGTGGACATTGCACGTAAGTACAAGGAAAGCAAGGATGTTGTTCACGCAATTGAGGCTCACCACGGTGACGTTGAGCCCAAGACCCTTGTTGCCATGATCGTCCAGGCGGCAGATGCAATTTCCGCAGCTCGTCCGGGCGCACGTCGCGAGGACATTGAAAATTACATCAAGCGCTTAACCAAGCTTGAGGAGATCGCAACAAGCTTCAACGGTGTTGAAACCGCTTTTGCAATTCAAGCAGGCAGAGAAGTAAGAGTTATGGTGAAGCCAGAGGTTATTTCAGACGAAGCCATGGTTCTTCTCGCATCGGATATCGCTAAAAAGCTTGAAACTGATCTTGTTTATCCCGGTCAGATCAAGGTTAATCTCATAAGAGAAAAACGCGCTACTGATTACGCAAAATAATTAATTTTATAACGCAGAATACCGATTTAAGCTCGGTTTGAAATATAATTGATATAGAGTTTTTATGAAAATAACGCGGTGACGCTTTACGATATAATTACCATATAATCATTTATGCGTTCAAGCGGCGCTTTGCCGCAGGAGATAAAGCTTGATCTTCCAAGAAGTTCTCGGAAGGTCAAGCACCTCCTAACAAAGCAAATTCCTATAAATAAAAAAGCCAAAGGGGATAGTAAAATACTTCAGAATGAGCAAAAAGGTAGATCGATCAATGAGATCTTTTTGCGCTCTGGACTTTTTTACAGCCCCTTTTGACTTTTAAAGGAGAATTAATATATGTTAAACAATTCAGAATACAAGATTCTATGCCTCGGAGACGTGGTTGGAGAGGACGCTGTTGCAAAGATCAGATCTACCCTTCCAAAATATATAAAGGATAACAAGATAAACTGCGTAATTGTAAACGGTGAAAATGCACTGATGGGTAAAGGAAACGGAATTTCCCCCTCAATTGCAGAGGAACTTTTTTATTCGGGCGTTGATGTGATCACAGGCGGCAACCATTCATTTGCCTCAAGCAGTATTTATTCCATGCTCGATGAAAGCCGGTTTATAATCCGACCGGCAAATCTTCATTCCTCATGTCCCGGGTTTGGATCCACCGTTGCGGACATCGACGGAAAAAAGATCCTTGTCCTCAATGTCATCGGACGTATCTATATGTCAAATTCTGCCTTGGATCCTTTTGCGGAAATTGAAAAAATTCTTGAAAAAAACAAGGGAAAATACGACCTCTCCGTTCTCGATATTCATGCCGAGGCAACAAGTGAAAAATTCTGCATAGCCTCTGAATTTGATGGCAGGATCGACATAATTTTCGGAACACACACCCATGTTCCCACAGCGGACCTTCGTATTTTGCCCAAGGGCTCCGCTTACATCACCGATCTTGGCATGTGCGGACCTGAAAATTCCTCCCTTGGTGTAAAACCCGAGATTGCCATAAAAAAAATCAAAACCGATATGCCGGTCAGGTTTGAGCTTTCCCGCAATCCCATTGCTCTTGAAGGTGCGATTTTTACATTTACAGAAAGCAAGCTCTGCGATCTTCATCAGATCAGAATATAAATCATTTTTACAAATAAATTTAGCAACAACAGGATTTATACATAAAAAACGCCAATAATCCTGATTTATCATTGGATTTTCGCCAAATTTTCCTTCGAACCGGAAGCAAACTTAAAAAAAGCATATCTTTTAAAAAAATAATAATTTTTTTCAAAAAAACTCTTGACAAGTTGATTTCACAGTGATATAATAATACCACTTCATCGCTTTGCCGCTTTAAAGCGGTGAAGCGATACTGAATTTTTATTATTATGAATGGAGAAATCATCATGAAAAAGCTTACTGCAATCATTCTTACAATCGTTATGTGTATGTCCGCCATCGGACTTACCTCTTGTGAAACTGCCGACGACGGAAAATTCACTGTTGGTATCTGTCAGCTCGTTCAGCACCCCGCGCTTGATGCCGCTACACAGGGCTTCATCGACGCTCTCACGGAAGAGCTTGGTGCAGAAAATGTTACATTTCTCAACGAAAACGCAAGCAACGAGGCTTCTGTTTGTACAACAATCGTCAGCAACTTCGTAAGCCAGAAGGTTGATCTTATTATGGCAAACGCAACTCCTGCTCTTCAGGCAGCTGTTACAGGAACATCAACAATTCCCGTTCTCGGAACTTCAATCACTGAATACGGCACAGCCCTTGGCATTGACAACTTCAACGGACTTGTTGGCTCCAACGTATCAGGAACATCCGACCTCGCTCCTCTTAAGGATCAGGCAGCGATGATCACAGACCTCTTCCCCGATGCAAAGAAGGTTGCAATGCTTTACTGCGCAGGCGAACCTAACTCCGCATATCAGGTAAAGGTTATTACAGAAGAGCTTACCGCAAAGGGAATTACAGTTATTGACAAGAAATTCACCGATACAAACGACGTTTCCACAGTTGCCGCCGCTGCCGGAGCTGAAGCTGATGTAATCTACATACCCACTGACAACTCTGCTGCATCATCTGCCGCTACTATCAACGGTGTAATCGGAAATACTCCCGTAATCGCAGGAGAAGAAGGCATCTGCACAGGTTGCGGAGTTGCAACACTTTCAATCAGCTACTACGATCTCGGAGTTGCTACAGGTAAGATGGCTGCCAAGATCCTCAAGGGCGAAGCTAATATCGAAGAAATGGAAATCGGCTACGCTGAAACCTTTACAAAGAAATACAATCCCGTTAAGTGTCAGCAGCTTGGTATCGATACAAGTGCTCTTGAAGCCAAGGGTTACATCGCAATCGAAATCGCTGAATAATTTTTCTTAAATAAATTTCGGGGAGAAGCTTTTAAACACGCTTCTCCCCATCAACGCTTTTAATTGGTTTTCAAGTGTAGGTTTGGTTAGATAAATCCTTGGCGGCAAGCAAAGCGAAGTCCAAACAACGGCAAAAAAATCCCCTCCAAAAGTTTTTGAAGAGGGGTACGGGGAGAAAACTTTTTCCCAAAAAGTTTCTCCTCACAAACGCTTTTAATTGGTTTTCAAGTGTAGGTTTGGTTAGATAAATCCTTGGCGGCAAGCAAAGCGAAGTCCAAACAACGGCAAAAAAATCCCCTCCAAAAGTTTTTGAAGAGGGGTACGGGGAGAAAGCTTTTTCCCAAAAAGTTTCTCCCCACAAACGCTTTTAATTGGTTTTTAAGTGTAGGTTTGGTTAGATAAATCCTTGGCGGCAAGCAAAGCAAAGTCCAAACAAAAACGGCAAAAAATCCCCTCCAAAAGTTTTTGAAGAGGGGTACGGGGAGAAAGCTTTTTCCCAAAAAGTTTCTCCCCGAAAAAATTTCTCCTCAATAGAAAGGAAAATATAAATGAATATACTAAATTGGCTCGGAACACTGCCCGGAGCAATTGGACAGGGACTTGTCTGGGGCATCATGGCAGTGGGACTCTACATCACCTACAAGGTGCTTCAGGTATCGGACCTTACAGTTGACGGCTCAATTTGTACAGGTGCCGCTGTGTGCACCGTACTCATCACAAACGGCTTCAACGTATACGTTGCCATGCTCTGTGCTTTTATTGCAGGGCTTTTAGCAGGACTTATCACAGGATTTTTACACACATTTTTGAAGATCCCCGCAATTTTGGCAGGAATTCTCACTCAGCTTATGCTTTGGAGTATAAATCTTATCGTAATGAACGGAAAAGCCAACCTTGCTCTTACAAGATTCAAATACGGTGACAAGGTTCTGATCTCTGCAGGAACAGAAAACATCGTAATGTCTTTGATAATTCTTGGCGCAATCGTCGCTGTACTGATTGCAGTTCTTTATTGGTTCTTTGGTACCGAGCTTGGAATGTCACTGCGTTCCACAGGTAACAACCTGGAAATGAGCCGCGCTCAAGGAATCAACACAAGCTTCACAACGGTTTTTGGACTTGCTCTTTCCAACGGTGTTGTTGCTTTTGCAGGGTCCCTTCTTGCACAGCAGCAGGGCGCTGCTGACATTAATATGGGACGCGGTGCCATCGTCATCGGTCTTGCGGCAATAATCATCGGAGAGGTTCTCTGCTCCAAGAAAACAATGAACTTCAGTGTAAGACTTATTTTTGTTATAATCGGTGCAATTATTTATTGGATCGTTTTCCAGACGGTAATCTTCCTTGGTCTGCCCAGCGAATACCTGAAGCTTTTGTCAGCCCTTGTGGTTGCAATCTTTCTTGGCATCCCCCATCTCAAAACCAAGCTCCAAAAAAAGAAGGAAAGGAGAGCTTAACTCATGCTTGAACTGAAAAAGATAAATAAGACCTTTAATGTAGGTACGATCAACGAAAAGCAGGTACTCTTCGACCTTGATCTCACCCTTGAAGAAGGGGATTTTGTTACAATTATCGGCGGCAACGGCGCAGGTAAGTCCACAATGCTCAATATGGTTGCAGGAGTTTATCCCGTTGACAGCGGAAGCATCACAATTGACGGAATAGATGTTACATCCCTGCCCGAGCATAAACGTGCAAAATATATCGGCAGAGTATTCCAAGATCCCCGTATGGGTACTGCCTCTGACATGTGGGTGGAGGAAAATATGTCCATTGCAGACTCAAGAGGCCACAGACGCGGAATCCGTTGGGCGATCACCGATAAGGACCGCTACAGATACAAGGAACAGCTTGAGCTTCTTGACCTCGGTCTTGAAAAGCGTCTCCAGACTAAAATGGGTCTGCTTTCAGGAGGTCAGCGTCAAGCAATTACACTTCTCATGGCGGCAATGAAAAAGCCCAAGCTCCTTCTCCTTGACGAGCATACCGCCGCTCTTGACCCTAAAACTGCCGCAAAGGTGCTTGAAATAACCGATAAGCTTATCAACGAAAATAAGCTCACCGCTCTTATGGTTACTCACAACATGAAGGACGCCATCGTTCACGGAAACAGACTCATTATGATGAACGCAGGTAAAATAATCCTTGATATCAGAGGCGAAGAAAAGAAAAACCTTACCGTTGAATCACTCCTCAATGCCTTCACCAAGGCAAGCGGAGCCGAATTCACCAACGACCGCGCTCTGCTTTCATAGTGTTTTTGGGGAGAAGCTTTTTGAAAAAAGGTTTCTCCCAATACCCCCCTTCAAAAACTATTTGAAGGGGATTTTTTTATAACACGAATAAAGCATTAAAAGAAAATATGTTTTTGAGCAGTGGCTACAAAAGCCTATTAATTGACGATAATCTATTGACAAATCTTATTTAAAATTATATAATGTAATCGTAGTATAACCGATCGAAAAGGAGGTAATTAACATGTCAATCGGAACAATACTTGGTATTTTATTTTTCGTTGTTGCCGCTATTTGTGTTTTTGTGGCAATAACCTCCATCGCAAAAAAGAAATCATCGGGCGCAAAGATCAGTGCAATTATCAGTGCTGTCTTTATTATTCTTCTGGTAATTATCCCTCAGAGCTTCCACACCGTTGAATCTGGTCAAGTCGCAGTTGTAAAGCATCTTGGAGAAGCCAATAATATTCGCAACGCGGGAACTTATTTTGACTTCTGGATCACCGAACAGTATGTATATTACGATGCAACCGTTCAAAACATGGAGGTTGCTACCCAAGCATATTCAAAGGACGCTCAGACTATGAATATTGCTATGACCGTTCAGTATCAGATCGATTCTGATAAGGCTATTAAAATCGCTAACCAGTACGGGTCAATTGAAACTCTTGCAAACCGTATAGAGAGTATTGCAACAGAAAAGGCTAAGGCTACCCTTTCCTCCTATTCTGCCATGAATATTATTGAAACAAGATCCTCAATTTCCCCTCTTGTTGAAGAGACTATCAAAACCGCTGTTACCGAGGAATACTGCGTAAACATCGTTGCCGTTGTTCTTACAAACATCGACTTCTCCGACGCTTTTGAAAAGACCGTTGAAGACAAGATGATTGCTGAGCAGGAAAAGCTTAAGGCTGAATACGAAAAGCAGACCGCTATCGTTAATGCCGAAAAGGAACTTGAGGTTGCAAAGCTTCAGGCACAGGCAAAGCTTGAAAAGGCTAAGGCAGACGCAGAAGCAGAAATCGAGGTTGCAAGAGCTGAGGCAGAGGCTATCCGTCTCAAGTCCATCGAAGTTGCAAGAGCTCTCGGCTTTAACATCACCGAAACTAAGGTTACCGATGAAGAAGGCGTTGAATCCATATCCTATAACATCGACTTCACAGGCAAATCAACCGAAGAGATCAATGTTATTACAGAGTACCTTAAGTATGAAGCATATCTCGCTAAGTGGAACGGTGAGCTTCCTTCCGTTGTTACAGGAGACTCCGCTACCGTTATGATCCCCACAAATCCTGCTAACTAAAAAGATTTTAATTTTTGGGGCAAATTTAACAAACCAGCTTGTTTACATACAAAAACAACCATTTCAAAAGTTTTTGAAGTGGGGTATGGGGAGAAACCTTTTTTCAAAAAGTTTCTCCCCGAAAAACACAAAAATCAAAAAAAGATCGGTTTTGCCGATCTTATTTTTTTACATTATTTCCACGGGTTTCAATTAGCATCACCACTGCGTTGGTAATGGCGAGAGCGCACATGAACCATATAAAGCCCTTGGTGATATCATTGTTGATAAACTCCATAAAGGGATTGCAGATATCAACGATCAAAAGGACCACAAGCACCACCACCATGATTATGTTCAGATGTGGCAATATTTTTTTTAGTATTTTCATGCTATGCTCCTTTCTCAATATTCCTTCAAAATTATACAATCGCTGATTGCTCTTGGTGCTTCAGCACCCCAAGCGGGAGCAGGCTTGTGAACGTATTTTCCGTTATACGCCATAAATGAAGATATACCGCCGTCAAGGTTATAAGCAACCTTACATCCAAGCTCTTCCATAAGCTCGGACATTTCCAAAAAAGTCATACCCTCGTCCACTCCGGGATCTCTTCCGTTTATGGCTATGAAGCAATAGTGTCCGGGCTCATAATATCCTATTGCGGATCTTGGGTTGACACCGCCTATCTTTGAATACCATGAGGGATACTCCGTCAACGCCTTGCCACCATCATCAAGAAGTGACGGTCCAAATGCCCAACCCTGATATGCTCCCTTGTCTATTACATAATCAAGGTCAAAATCCTCGCCAAGAAAGGTTTCCATTGTTCCGTCGTAATAAAGAATGCATACGTCTTGATTTTTTATAATGCTTGAACGGTAAACCTCTCCGTTTCTGATGCAAAGTCCCGAGCTTCTTGCGCCGTAGTAGTCACCGTTCATGGCAAAAACCGCACCTGAGTCCCTGAACATATCAAGTCCCTTTTGAGTGATATTATCCCCGAATTTTTTGTCCGCAAGATAGGTCTGAAGACATTTTATATTTGATATATACACGTCCGCAACATAATAGGTACAGGTGTCCGCTTTATTTCTATGCTCCGTTATTGTTATTGAAATATTGGAGCTTTTATAGGTATTGTCCGTCATTACAAGCTCGTCTGAAAAATGCTCCGCAAACTTTTCTGACCAATTTTCCATTTCATTTGTTGTGGGCGGTGTTACTATAATTCCGTCTGATGGCTTTTCCTCTGACACAACGTGATGAAAAAAAGCAAATATGCAAAGCACAATTCCCGCAATCAGCACGTCTCCAACAATCAACACCCACAACGGTATATTTTTTCTATTTCTCATTCTAATTATATATCTCCTTGATTATTATCATTTTGCCAAAGGGACAGCATTTCAGCAAAGATTTCTCCCTGTGGCATTGCCGTAAAGATCATTCTCTTATGAGTCTTCGGGTGGTCAAAGCCAAGCTTATATGAAAAAAGCGCAGGTTCATCCTTTCCGTCACGGCTTCCGTAACGTCCGTCACCAACAAGGGACATTCCTCTTGAGGCAAACTGAACTCTGATTTGATGGGTCCTTCCCGTATGAAGCTCAATTCGCACCAAGGATCTTGAGTCCTTATGGCACAAAAGCTCATAGTCAAGACTTGCGTCCCGCACGCCCTTGCGTTCCCTATCCACCACGTAGGTCTTATTTTTTGAAGCATCTCTGAAAAGCAGATCGAACATATTTCCCGAAGGGGTCTCGGGCATGCCGTTTATCACCGCAAGATATTCCTTTTGGGCAGTCTTTTCCTGTATTTGACGGGCAAGTGACGACGCTGCCTTGCCGTTCAGTGCAAAGACCATTACACCCGACACGTTTTTGTCAAGACGGTGGACTGTAAAAACCTCTTTGACGCCAAGCTCTTCCTTTATAGCCTTTGGCACGCTCCTTTTATTACCGTCCTCCTCGGAAAGATACCCCACGGGCTTTACGCAAACAACTATATCCTTGTCACGATAGAGTATATCAAGCATTTTTCACCTTAGTATTTATTTTTTTTGAATATTTTGTACATTTTTTCAATACACTTTATGATACTACATTTTTTTCTTTTTTTCAAGAGTTTCTTCGTTATTATATTGTAATTTATATGAATTTGTGTTAAAATTATTATAGTAAAAAGCAACCTATACCGCAGGAAAAAGCCTTCCGCTGCATCAGCGTGCCTTTTTTATAAAAATCAAGCAATTTCCTATAAATAAAAAAGATCTTGAAAGGAACTTAAAATAGTTATGGATATAAAATTACTTTGCTCATATATTGACCACACCAATCTTTCTCCATCTGCAACCGAAGCTGATATTTTTGAGCTTTGTAAAGACGCAAAAAAATACAGCGTTGCATCCGTGTGCGTAGCCCCCTCATATGTTAAGCTCTCATCAGAGCTTTTAAAGGACAGCAAGGTCAAGGTCTGCACTGTTATTGGATTTCCAAACGGATATTTAAGTACCGCCTCAAAATGCTTTGAGACCTCGGATGCGATCAAAAACGGAGCTGATGAAATCGATATGGTCATCAATATCGGTCATTTAAAGGACAAAAAGCTTGATGCGATCGAAAATGAGATCCGAGAAATAAAAAATATATGCGGCGGCAGGATACTGAAGGTAATCATCGAAACCTGCTTACTTACAGATGAGGAAATTGCCGCCATGTGCATCGTTGTTCACAAAGCAGGTGCGGATTTTATCAAAACCTCAACGGGATTTTCAAAAAGCGGCGCAACTCCCCATGCTGTTGAAATCATGGCAAAAAACCGACCGGAAGGCTTAAAGATCAAAGCCGCAGGCGGTATTTCATCAATTGAAGATGCAGAAAATTTCATTTCCATAGGTGCTGAAAGACTCGGCACAAGCAGGATCATAAAAATACTCAAGGCTCTTGAAGCTTAAGAGCTTGATCAATAAATAATAAGGAGGAATAATTATGTCACAGAACACACCACACATCAATTTGCTTTCCGATATTGGATTTGGAAAAACCGTTCTTATGCCCGGCGACCCAAAAAGAGCCGAGGTCATTGCCAAAACATTTCTTGAGGATGCCGTAAAAGTAAACGATGTCCGAGGTGTAAACGGATATACGGGATACTACAAGGGTGAAAAGGTATCCGTCATGGCAAGCGGAATGGGTATGCCCTCAATGGCGATTTATTCCTATGAGCTTTACAGCTTCTTCGGAGTTGAATCCATTATCCGCGTTGGATCTGCAGGAGCCCTCAGCAGTGCCATAAATGTTCGCGACATCATCATCGGCATGGGCGCATGTACAAACTCCAACTATTCCAAGCAATACGGACTTGACGGCAGCTTCGCTCCCATTGCGGATTTTGCTCTCCTTGAATCTGCAGTAAGCAATGCAAGGAGCATGAACCTCAATTATCATGTGGGAAACATTCTTTCATCGGATATTTTTTACAACGACAGCGACAAAGCCAACGACGGTTGGATCAAAATGGGAGTTCTCGCAGTTGAAATGGAAGCCGCAGCCCTTTATATGAACGCCGCAAGACTTGGCAAACGCGCCCTTGCAATTTGCACCGTTTCCGACAACATCATCACAGGAGAAAGCCTTCCTGCAATGGAAAGACAGAATTCCTTTAAGGAAATGATGGCTTTATCACTTGAAACAGCTATAAGCTATAATAAATAATTATGAAAAAACGTATTTTTTTAATAGTTTTGGACTCCCTTGGCATAGGCGAGCTTCCCGATGCGCACCTTTTTGGCGACATTGGCACAAATACCTTGAAAAGCATCTCCAAATCACCAAATTTTAATATTCCAAATCTTATATCCTTGGGACTTGGAAATATCGACGGTGTGGATTATCTCCCCACTGTAAAGTCTCACTTGGGCAAAATTGCAAGACTTCGCGAAAAATCCATGGGAAAAGACACCACTGTGGGACATTTTGAGCTTTCGGGCGTGGTCATGGAAAAGCCACTTCCCACATACCCCAATGGCTTTCCAAAAGAGATCATCGATCTGTTTATTGAAAAAACAGGTGTTCTGGGGATATTATGCAATAAGCCATATTCGGGAACCGAGGTTATCCGCGATTATGGAGACGAGCATATTCGGACGGGGAAGCCAATAGTCTACACCTCTGCTGACAGTGTATTCCAGATTGCCGCTCATCAGGACATCATCGAAGTGGACGAACTCTACAAGCTTTGCGAAATTGCCCGTGAGATCCTCCAAGGAAAGCACGGCGTTGGCAGAGTTATTGCCCGTCCGTTTACAGGATATAACGGTCAGTATACACGTACCCAATGGCGTCGGGACTATTCCCTTGAAGCTCCCGGGATTACCATGCTCGACATATTAATGGGCAGAGGCGTCAAGGTTACAAGCATCGGAAAGATCTATGATATTTTTGCAGGACGTGGAATTTGTTGTTCCCTTCCCACACATAGTAATTCCGACGGTATGGCGGCTCTTGATGAGGTTGAGGCAAACGGCACTGAGGGACTTATTTTTGCAAATCTTGTAGATTTTGATATGGTATACGGTCACCGCAACAACGTAAATGGCTATGCCTCGGCACTTTCTGAATTTGACAAGTGGCTCGGAGACTTTCTCCCAAAACTAACCCCCGACGATTTGCTTATAATTACCGCCGATCACGGCTGCGACCCGGGGGATATAAGCACCGACCACACAAGAGAATATGTACCTGCCATCATTTATGAAAAGGACGGCAAAAGTGAAAATCTCGGTACTGTTGAAGGACTTGATTTTGTCAGCAAAACCGTACTTTCAGAACTCGGAATTATGGAAGAGCTTATCGCTTGTGCCCTTGAAGCCTCAAAAAATGCATATTCACCCTATTCGGAATTTTGTGTGGGAGCGGCTCTGCTCTGCGGTGACGGAAGCATTTATACAGGAGCAAACATCGAAAACTCCTCCTATTCTATGACCCTTTGTGCAGAGCGGGTGGCTTTCTCAAAGGCTGTATTTGAAGGCAAAAGACAATTCAAGGGAATTGCCATTGTCAGTGTTGACAAGGAAGGAAACACAAACACAGCTTGTATCCCCTGCGGAGCATGTCTGCAGTTTATGTCAGAGTTTTGCCAACCTTCCTTTGAAATATACCGTAAAATTAACGGAAAAACCGAAATATATCATCTGTCTGATTTTCTTCCATGCAGTTTTTCATTAAGGGAGGCTGATACAAAATGAGATTCTGTGATATTATTGACAAGAAAAAGCTTGGAGAAGAGCTCAGCTACGACGAGCTGTATTTTGCGGTAAACGGCTTTCTCGAAGGAACTGTTCCCGATTATCAGATGAGTGCGCTTTTGATGGCGATCTGCTTTATGGGCATGACTGACCGAGAAATTGCCGATCTTACCATGATTACCGCCAAATCGGGACAGACCCTTGACCTTTCCCGATTTGGCACACGTTCCGTTGACAAGCACAGCACAGGAGGAGTTGGCGACAAAACCACCCTTATTGTTGCTCCCATTGTTGCCGCCGCAGGCGGTGTAGTTGCAAAAATGTCGGGACGGGGTCTTGGTCATACAGGAGGTACCGTCGACAAGCTTGAATCAATTCCCGGATACCGCGTGGATCTCACCACCGAGGAGTTTTTTGAGATTTCCGAAAAAACAGGACTCAGCGTAATTTCAGCCAACAAGGATCTTGCCCCCGCTGACAAAAAGCTTTATGCTCTTCGGGATGTCACATCAACAGTAAACTCAATTCCGCTGATCGTTGCAAGCATTATGGGTAAAAAGCTTTCAGCAGGCTGTCACAATATCGTTCTTGATGTAAAATACGGTAGCGGTGCCTTTATGAAAACCCCGGAGGATGCAGAGATCCTCGGTCAAAAAATGGTTGACATAGGAAAAGCCTGTAAAAAAAATATTCGTGCAGTGATCACCGACATGGACGTTCCTCTCGGACGCACAATTGGGAATCTTTCCGAGGTGCAGGAAGCATACTCCCTGCTTGGCGGACATGATGAAGGGCTTGAGGATCTGAAAACCGTATGTCTGACCCTCAGCGCAAATATGCTCAGCCTTGTTCACGGTATATCCGTCAAATCCGCCTACACCATGGCTGAAAACGCCTTGGTATCGGGAAAGGCTCTTGAAAAATTCAAGGAAATGGTTATGGCACACAGCGGCAGCATTTCAAAGCTTGAGGAACTTCTGTCAAACTATAGCACCGTTGTGGAAACAACCAATGTAATAAGCCCTAAAGACGGCTATATCAGCGCTCTTGATGCCGAAGCTTTAGGAATTACAGCCCTGAATCTCGGCGCAGGCAGACTTACAAAGGACACCAAGATCGATTACCTTGCAGGTATCACCCTTGTGAAAAAGCCGGGGGACTTTGTAAAAAAGGGTGATTTGATCGCCAAGCTTTATTCCACCCAAAAAACTAAGCTCATCGGTGCCGAGGACGCCTTTATGAAGGCAGTGAGTTTTTCAGAAAAACCCATTAATTTAAGGAATATTATATATAAAACCCTATCATAACAATTGACATTTGACCAATTATTTGTTATAATTGTTCTATATCACTTTGGAGAGTCCTTATGGAAGAAAAATCTGTAAATACTGTTGGAGTGTCCGCTCTTGCATACCTTGGAGACTCCGTTTATGAGCTTACCGTCAGGGAACACTTGATCAAAAGCGGCATTTCATCCTCAGCAAAGCTGAATAAGGCAGCCCTTGATTACGTTACAGCCACAGCCCAAAGCGAAGCCGTAAAGCGCATTCTCGACAAGCTTACCCCCGATGAGCTGCAGATCTATAAACGCGGTAAGAACCACAAAACCTCCCACTGTCCCAAAAGCGCCGCCCACGACGAATATCAGCGCGCAACAGGGCTTGAGGTTCTTTTTGCAGCCCTTTATCTTCAGGGAAATCAAAGCCGTATAAGTGAACTGTTTACCTTGGCTTTTTCGGATAATAACCAATAATTCATTTAAAAGAGGTCAGTATAAACTACAAAGTATTGGGGAAATCCCGTGAAATATAAGGAGAAT
>SVUF01000024.1 GCA_015063395.1 Oscillospiraceae bacterium | reverse complement strand
TTGCACTTAGAATTATGAAAAAGGAGTTAAACTACTATGGATATTCAAAATAAGCGTTTAAGCGATGAAGCTTTTTACAAACAGCGTGAAGAGGTTTTGGCTCAGTGGCACACAGGTAAGGATGTTGATCTTGAGGAAGCAGTTGCATACCACAAGTCAATGCCTGAAAACAGAAAGTTTTCCAAAAAGCTTATTGAAGCAAAAAATAATAAGCGTACCCTTGTTCAGCCAAGAGCGGGTGTTCCTGTAATTGAGGAGCATATAAAGCTGATGCAGTATCTTGAGGAGCATGGCGGAGCAGATCTTCTTCCTTCCACAATTGACAGCTATACACGTCAGAATAGATACGAAGAAGCGGAAAACGGAATTTCCGAGTCAATCAGACTTGGCAGAGCAATGCTCAACGGATTTCCCGCAGTAAACCACGGTGTTGCAAACTGCCGTAAGGTAATTGAAAGTGTAAACGTTCCCATGCAGGTTCGTCACGGTACTCCCGATGCAAGACTTCTTACAGAGATCACTCTTGCAGGTGGATATACAAGCTATGAGGGTGGCGGAATTTCCTATAATCTTCCTTACTGTAAAAATATTCCCATGGAGCGTACAATTCGTGATTGGCAGTATACAGACCGTCTTGTAGGTGTATATGAGGAAATGGGAGTATCCATTAACCGTGAACCCTTTGGTCCTCTTACAGGTACACTTGTTCCTCCTTGTATTTCTCATTCTGTAGCAATTATCGAAGCACTTCTTGCAGCAGAACAGGGCGTTAAGAACATTACAGTAGGCTATGGACAGTGCGGAAATCTTATTCAGGACGTTGCGGCAATCAGAACACTTGAAGAGCTTACGGATGAGTATCTCAAGAAGTATGGCTACAATGATGTTGTAGTTACAACTGTTCTCCATCAGTGGATGGGCGGTTTCCCTGCAGACGAAGCTATGGCATTTGGAGTAATTTCATTCGGTAGTGTTATAGCAGGACTTTCAAAGGCTACAAAGGTAATCGTTAAAACTCCTCATGAAGCAGTTGGTATTCCTACAATGGAAGCAAATGCAGAGGGTCTTCGTTGCACAAAACAGGTTGTTAATATGCTTTATGACCAGACACTCACTGACAAGAGCCTTGATGCTGAGCAGGAGATCATTCGCCGGGAAACACGTGCAATTGTTGACAAGTGCTTCGAGCTTGGCAATGGTGATATTGCTCTTGGTGCATGCCGCGGTGTTCAGGCAGGTGTAATTGACGTGCCTTTCGCACCTTGCCGTGCAAATGCAGGTCTTATGCTTCCTTGCCGTGACAACAACGGTGCAGTACGTATTCTTGAGCCCGGTAATCTTCCTTTCTCTAAGGATATTCTTGATTTCCACAAGGAAAAGATTGAAGAACGCGCCGCATATGAAAAACGTAAGGCTTCATTCCAGATGGTTGTAGATGACGTTTACTCCATTGGTAAGGGCAGACTTGTTGGTCGTCCCAAGTATTGATCTTAAATAATATTAAAATGTTAGGAGAATAGAAAAATGAAAATAGTTAATGTTGTTTGTTCAGCCGGACGTACAGGCTTCTATTTTGATGACCAGCGTGCAATTAAGCGTGGAGCAGGTCATGACGGAACATTTTATGTAGGTGAGCCTGTAACAGAGGGATTCCGTGCAGTTCGTCAGGCAGGAGAATCCATTTCCGTTATGCTTATTCTTGAGGACGGACAGATCGCATATGGCGATTGCGCAGCAGTTCAGTATTCAGGAGCAGGCGGACGTGACCCTCTTTTCTTAGCTCAGGATTTTATTCCGATCATTGAACAGTACATCAAGCCCCAGCTTGTTGGACGTGAAGCTGATGATTTCCGCGGACTTTGCAAAATGATGGAAGCAATTCAGGTTGACGGAAAGCGTCTCCATACCGCAATTCGTTACGGTGTTTCCCAGGCTCTTCTTGATGCAGTTGCAAAGGCAACAGGCAGACTTATGTGTGAGGTTGTTGCTGACGAATATAACTGCACAGTAAGTGAAACTCCCGTTCCGATATTTACACAGTCAGGAGACGATCGCTACGATAACGCTGACAAGATGATCATCAAGGGTGCGCAGGTTCTCCCTCATGCTCTTATTAACCACGTTGAAACCAAGCTTGGAAAGAACGGAGAGCTTCTTGCAGATTATATCGCATGGCTTCGTGACCGTATTCTCAAGTTCCGTGCAACAGAGGACTATGCTCCCGCTATTCATATAGACACATATGGAACAATTGGTGCTGTTTACGGAAACAACAATTACAAGGCTATGGCTGACTATATTGAAAAGCTTGGCGAAATTGCAAAGCCCTTTAAGCTTCGCATTGAAGGACCTATGGACTGCGACAGCACAAGAGAGGCTCAGATCGAAGCCCTTGCAGGACTTACAGCAGAGCTTGATAGCCGTGGATGTGACGTTGAGCTTGTTGCTGACGAGTGGTGTAATACTCTTGAGGATATTAAGCTCTTTGCCGACAATAAGGCAGGACATATGATCCAGATCAAGACCCCCGACCTTGGCGGTATCAACAATACCATTGAAGCAGTTCTTTACTGCAAGGAAAAGGGCATCGGAGCATATCAGGGCGGTACTTGTAATGAAACAGACCGTTCGGCTCACGTTTGTGTACACTGTGCTATGGCTACTCAGCCCACACAGATGCTTGCAAAGCCCGGTATGGGAGTTGACGAGGGATACATGCTTGTTTACAATGAAATGAGCCGTATCATGGCACTTCGCAAGGCTAAGAAGGCATAATTTTTATATAAATTACAGGGATCGTTCATTTGCTTGAACGATCCCATTTTTGTTTTATTATTATTGACAATGTATAAATTGTATGTTATATTTTATAAGGGTGTTTATTATGATTATGATGAATTTTGATTTTTATGATATTTATTCAGTTATAGTTTTTTTCAGAAACTATCCGCAATATGAAAAAAACTTTATTATTGCAGAAAAGGTAAAGAGCGTCTTGGATCAACTGCAAGTTGATAATTATATTTCAATGAATGTAGTAAGAGCTGCTCTTAGAGAGATTGACGGAATTGATAAGGACTATTTCAATTGGATATATACGGATAACATTTATACCTACGGGCACTGCGTTATACATGAAGACTTGGCATATAAGATATTATCTGAAAGCTTTTCCGAGCTTTTGATCTGTCTGAAAAATAATGAACATGATCGGTTTGCAGATTTATCATATGCTCTTCACAACGTTCCTATAATCTTAACAGAATATCCAAAAAAATCAAAAAATAAGATCAAAACCGAAATATCTTCATACCGAAAAAAATGGAATAAAGCATTTTTAAAAAAATTCATTTAAAAAAGGAGTCGGCATGGCTTTTTGGGGAGTAAAATTAAACGAATGTGACGATTTTTGCAGAGTGTATGACGATTACATACATAATTATGAGGTTGGTATTGAAATCAAGAACGTAACTTCCTTGATTTTAAAAAAATATATAGGGTATTTTAAATCAGATCACAATGTTTATTTTGCTATAGCAAAGGCACAGTGGACGTTGGGCGCATTGTCCGAGGATATCAGAAAGAAAGTTAACAATATAATAGACAGCGGAGAAAACATTTTGTATTATCGTTCTTTGGGATTTTCAGAAAACGAGCTTAATGATCGTCAAAAAGCTTTAAATGATTTTAAAAAGCTTCTTGAAAAAGATAAGAAGGCATCAAAAATCAAAAGAATATCGCCGGATAATATTGTAAAAAGGCTTCCAAAGGGTACTGTAGGCTGGTATGAATATAAGGGATTGTATTACGGTTTCATAGTTCTTGATGCTATATATGAGGGCAGACTTCTTGCGATTACTAATGTAATGTCAACAAAGCCCGAAAATGCTGAAGAGGTTATGAATTCTTCCGTGCTTACTGCTATATGGTTGCTTTTAAAGAACGTACAAAAAAATTACCATACCGTCGGGTCTATTGATATAAGCGCCGATTATAACGGACGGGCAGGTGTGTTCATCTGTAAGCCTGTTTCCTTTGGAATTAATTATACGTTTAATCTTGACGAGTGTCACAGACGGGTTCTTCTTGAGTTACCTAATTTACAGATGAAAAACCTTTTAGACCGGGAGAATGTTCCGATTAAGTTTTATAATGAGGAAACTATGGACGAGGAAACAGCGGCAGTGAAGGATCTTTTGTCCGATCCTGCCTCAAAGATTGCAAAAAATATGATAAAAAACGCTTTGTCTCTAAATAATATTTATATAAATTAATTAAGGAGTAGTATATGATTAACATTAAAGAAAAAATTTACGACAGAATAAAATCAATAATCAAAACCTGGGATGAAGAAGAAATTTACGCCATTTCTTTTTATGTTAATTCCAATGAATGCTGTGAATACGGTGATTTTTATAATTTAACAGAATTTGCAATAAGCTATAACACGGAATCGGATTGCAACGGTGTCAAGACCAACACCGAGGAGAGATGGAACTACGCATTTTGGCGTCAGGACGAAGAGTTTATAATTGATCCTCGCGACCCCGATGAGCTTACCCATTTATTGTTTAAGTGGTATGAGGAAAACGGAATTACCGAACTTGGCTATGAAGATCCCGACCGAGATCCTGAGGAAGATACAGGTCCGGTAGGCTTTTATGAGGTTTTAAATATTGCCTCCGATGTTGCAAGACAATTGCAGGAGGAAGGCTTTATTGAAGAACATTTTGGAAAAAAGCTTCCGATAATCGTTCATGGTCTTGAATATGCATGGTATGATATAGAGGCTACTGAAAACGCAAACCCTAACGGTGAAGCAAAGGATTTTATGCAGTGGATAGATAATGGGATGGTATAAAAATGAAATACGTTGATTTTTTTGGTTATAATATTTCCAAGCTTATAATTGGAGATAACCCTTTTAACGGTCATTCATATATTACAGAATATGTACCCGATGAGGAAATGCTGGATTATCATACGGAGGACAAAATCATTGAAGCCATGCATAAAGCTGAGGAGCTTGGAATAAATACCATGTTGCCCCTTGCAGATCCGTATATTATAAGAATATTAAAGCATTACCGAAACAACGGCGGTAAAATGAATTTCATTTTCCAATTGTATGCTCCCATGAATATAGACGTAAGTATGAGGCAGATGCTTAGTGTTGATGCTATAGGAGCATATATTTCAGGCTCGTTTGTAGATGTGAGATATGAAACGGTAAGGAATAAAGAAATTTTTGATATGCTTGAAAAGCTTCGTAAGATGGGCATCAAAATTGGAATTGGTACACATCACCCCGAGGTTGTAAAGCTCAGTGAAGAGGAAAATTGGGATACGGATTTCTATCTTGCATGTATGTACAATCTCCGCAGACAGCGGGAGGGTGAAGAAAGTGGATTCCTGACGGGAAAGAGCAAAAGCGGCGTTAAAATATACCCGGGTGACAGACAGATTGCTCTTGATGTTTTAAAGGACGTTAAAAAGCCCATTATAGCTTTCAAAATTTTTGGCGGAGGTCAGATGCTTGTTGAAAAGAATGAGGCTGAAAGAAGAGCGTCAATCGAAGAGGCATATGATACTGTTTTTACAAGTCTCAAACCAAACGATGCAGCAGCAATTGGAATTTTCCAAAAGCATCACGATCAGTTAACGGAGGATGTTTCGGTGTTCAATGAATGGGCGAACAAGGAATTTTAAAAGAAGAAAAGCTTAAAATAAAAAGCGGCGTACCGCCGTCAGGAAAAGCAAACTCCTCTCGAGTCGTCTTGGTTTTTTTCTATTCCAAAATTGGATATTTTCCTATAAGTAAAAAAGGCTGTATCAATGCAACTAATAGCATTGGTTCAGCCTTTTTATAATATATATTATGAATTAGCCCTCAAGAGCAAAACCGATAAGCTTATCGATCAGCTCTGAATACGATATACCGATATGTCCGAAAAGCTTGGGGAACATACTGATGGGAGTAAAGCCGGGAAGGGTATTGATCTCGTTGAAAATGATCCTTCCGTCATCACATACAAAGAAGTCAATGCGGGAAAGTCCCTTGCAGGAAAGAACCGTATATATTGTTTTTGCGTAGCCTGTAAGCTCCTCTGTTTGTTCCTTACTTATTCTTGCGGGAATGTGGTAGGAAGCCGTATCGGTTTTATATTTTGTCTCGTAGTCATAAAACTCTGCACCGGGATCGATTTCACCTGTTGAGGAGGTAAGAATATTGCGCCCGTTACCCATCACAGCAATTTCAACCTCGCGTCCGTCGATAAATTCCTCAATAAGAGCCTTGGAGTCCTCCTTGAGCGCTTTTTCAAGGGCAGGAATAAGCTGTTCTTCAGATGCAACCTTTGAAACTCCAACGGAGCTTCCTGCATTAGCAGGCTTTACAAAAACGGGATATCCCATCACACGTCCAATGTTTTCGGGAAGAAATGAAAGATCGTCAGAAAGATCGTCCTTAGTTATAACAACAGCATTCGCCTGCGGTATACCGTGAGACGTAAGAATCTGCTTGGTGAATGCTTTATCCATACACACTGCTGAAGCGGCACATCCGGGACCAACGTATTTTACACCGTACATATCAAGAAGCCCCTGGAGTCTTCCGTCCTCGCAATAAGCACCGTGTACAACGGGGAAGAGTACATCGATCTTTATATATTCGTTCTTTTCAGGCTTTATTACACAAAGTGTTGAATCAGGTGTAAGAAATGCGCTGAATTTATTAGAAAGATCGTTTTCCCATTGACCGCTTTTTATATTTTCTTTGTCTCCCGTATATAAGAACCACTGACCGTCCTTTGTAATTCCAATTGTATAAAGATTATATTTTTCCTTGTCAGTATTACTGATTACTCCATAGGCAGAGCAAAGAGATACCTCATGCTCACTTGACTGACCTCCAAATATGCAACAAAAATTTATTTTTTTCATACGACATTACTCCGTTCAAATAATTACTTTATACATAATAACACGCAATTATAATTTATTCAATATTTTTTGTAATAAAAGTGTTAATTTTTATTGAACAATCAAGATATCAAAATAAAACTCTTGATATTTTTCTAAAATAGTTGTATACTGTAGAAAGTATAGTTTGAAATATTCTTTTGGAAGGAGAAAATATAAATGCTAAACGATAAAAGAGCTCATTCCCAAAGTGTTACCTATAAGGTATTATATTATCTTTTTTTGGTAATGATTGTTGTGGGAAGTGTTTTTTCCATGGATCTTTATTTTAACGAATATAACACTAAGCTTGAGGTTTTCGAAAACTGTCCATCTCTGTATGCTTATAATATATTGTCAATTATAGTTGCTGGATTTTGTATTGTTGTTTTGTTTATGCCCAAGCTGTTTTCGTGCGCAAAAAACGATGTAAAGCCTCACTCTCTACTGAATGTTTTCGCAAGCTCCTTTTGCGGTATTTTTTGTATTGCATACCCAATTTTACTTGTGTATGAAAAGTCAAGTGGATTTGGATCAATTGATAAAATGACGTTACTTACCGCTGTAATATCATTTGCAGCATCATTTTATTTCTTTATGCAGATGTTTGGCGCAGAAAACAAGAACTTGTCATCGATTTTCGGGATGATTTTTTCTGTATTTTGTATCATTATAATTTTTACAGTTCATTATGGCTCAAGTGATATACTTATAACCTCACCTGTAAGGATCAGCTCTTTACTTTCATATATTTCGATTATGTTATTTATTCTTTCTGAGGTCAGATATTATATTGGCAGACAGAGCCATTCTATGCATTTTTCCATGGGTGTGGCAACCATGTATTTTTCACTGACCTCGTCATTGCCAAAGCTCTATTTATCCGTTATAGGAGAGAACGGATTTGAGCTTACATCAAAAACTGTGCTGTTGGCAATAGAACTGTTTGTGGGTATCTATGCAACTGTTCGTTTGTCAAGATATCTTTCTTCTAAAGAATTCAGCGCTTCAAAATCCATTGATGAAGAAACCGAAGAAATATATGAAATGCTCACAGTCATCGGAAATGAAAGCATAGACACATCGGAAAATATATCAGAGGAGTTGGAAACCGCCTCTGAAAACGAATACTATTTTGAAAATGATTCTTTGATTGTTTCAGAAAATGATCTTCCGGAGGACGTTGGCTTCGATGGCGGAAAGGAAGGAGCCTTTGTTGTTGAAGATTATGAGTCCATTGAAAATGACGACGATGATTTTGACGCAGATGAGATATCACCGTTTGAGGAAGAGAGTCTTGAGGATTCGATCAGAGATGCAATTGATGAAAATAATGACGACCTTGCAGAGCTTATCAACTATGAGGAAATTAAAAGTTCAGTTGAAGAAAGTCAAGCAGAAACTTATGAGCATACCGACAATAACGATTTAGTTTCTAATGGTGGGGTTAAAGAAGAAACCATTGTCGATATTTATGACGATGATGAGCTTGATGACGAAATTGACCGTATAATTGATGAATTGGTCCATAAGCACGATATTGAGAAAGAACAAGCCAATAAAGAAGGTACAAAAAGATCAAAATTTAAATTTGTTAAAAAAATGTAAATTTGTTGAAATGTATTTACAAATCAAAAAAAATGTGATATAATCATACCAATTGCGGACACACAGTATACGGACAAAGCGGTTTAACCGGCTTCACCCGCCGTTTACTTTGTGTATCGGAATAATAAATTTTATGAGGTGAAAAAATGTTACTCAAAGAAGAAAAGCAGCAGATCATTAACGAGTATGCTACACACGAAGGCGACACAGGTTCTCCTGAGGTTCAGGTAGCAATACTCACATACCGCATTAACCAGCTCACAGAGCACCTTAAGGTTAATGCAAAGGACCACCATAGCCGTCGCGGACTTCTCAAGATGGTTGGTGCGCGTAGAAACCTTCTCGGATACCTTCAGAAGAAGGACATCAACCGCTACAGAGCGTTGATCGAAAAACTGAATATCAGAAAGTGATTTCGCACAGGGGGTGTATTCTTTTTTACACCCCTTATTTTCGCGTAAAAATCCCCAATAAATTCAAAAGTAAATAAAATTCGGTGGAATTAGCAGTTAAAAATGTTCCCAAGAATTTGGAAACGTCTTTAAGTGCTAACCTGCCGATTTAATCAGAAATAAACAGAAAAGAAAGAGGTAAAAAGTATGACACCATCAGAAAAAATGGAATTCAAAAACTATAAGGTTTTTGAAACGGAGCTTGCCGGAAGAAAGCTTAAGGTTGAAACCGGTAAAATGGCTGGCCTCGCAAACGGCGCGGCACTTGTAACTTATGGCGAAACAGCAGTTCTTGCTACAGCAACTGCATCTGCAAAGCCCAGAGAAGGAATTGATTTTCTTCCTCTCTCAGTAGATTTTGACGAGAAGCTCTATTCAGTAGGACGTATTCCCGGCGGATACCTTCGCCGTGAAGGAAAGCCTTCCGAAAAGGCGATCCTCACATCAAGAGTAATTGACAGACCCATCCGTCCTCTTTTCCCCAAGGATCTTAGAAATGACGTAGCTCTCAACCTTATGCTTATGGCAGTTGATCATGACTGCTCACCTGAGATTACAGCTATGTTTGGCGCTTCTCTTGCACTTTCAATTTCCGATATTCCTTGGAACGGACCTATTGCAGGTGTTTTTGTAGGACTCATCGACGGTCAAATCGTAATTAACCCCACACAGGAGCAGAGAAAGTCAAGCGACCTTCAGCTTACTGTTGCAGGATCAATGGAAAAGGTTGTAATGATCGAAGCAGGCGCTAACGAAGTTGATGACGATACAATGTTTGAAGCCATCATGCAGGCTCATGAGGAGATCAAGAAGCTTTGTGCTTTCATAAAAGAAATTGTAGCAGAGGTTGGTAAGCCCAAGTTTGATTATCCTTCATGTGAGCTTGATCA
Source organism: Oscillospiraceae bacterium (assembly GCA_015063395.1). Classification (GTDB taxonomy): domain Bacteria; phylum Bacillota; class Clostridia; order Oscillospirales; family CAG-272; genus SIG714. Next base: position 11,781 of record SVUF01000024.1, on the reverse strand, counting down.
TGATATGTTTGATAAGATCTTCGCATATTGCGAAAATGCGGTAATGGAAGCACTTGATACAGATGACAAGACTGTAAGAGACGCTAAGATGCAGCCCATTCAGGACGATATCCTCGAAAAATTCACAGAGGAATATCCTGACCTTCCTACAATTCTTCCCGAGCTTATTTACAAGATTCAGAAGAAGATAGTACGTCGTTGGCTTCTCAATGATAAGAAGAGAGTTGACGGAAGAAAGATGGACCAGATCCGTCCTCTTTCCGCAGAGGTTGACCTCCTTCCCAGAGTACACGGCTCGGGAATGTTCACAAGAGGACAGACACAGGTTCTTACAATTACAACACTTGGAACACTCAATGATGCCCAGGGGCTTGATACAGTTGATGAAGAGACATCAAAGAGATACATGCATCACTATAATATGCCCGGATTCTCCACAGGAGAAGCGAAGGCACTTCGTTCTCCCGGACGCCGTGAGATTGGTCACGGAGCTCTTGCAGAGCGTTCACTTATTCCTGTACTTCCTTCAATTGAGGAATTCCCTTATGCAATCAGAACAGTATCAGAAGTAATTTCTTCCAACGGTTCTACATCACAGGCATCTGTTTGCGGATCCACACTTTCTCTTATGGCTGCAGGCGTTCCGATCAAGGCTCCTGTTGCAGGTATCTCTTGCGGTCTTATCACTGCTGAGGATGGAAGTTGGGATACAATGATCGATATTCAGGGTCTTGAGGATTTCTATGGAGACATGGACTTCAAGGTAGCTGGTACAAAGAAGGGTATTACTTCAATTCAGATGGATCTTAAGATCGACGGACTTACACCTGAAATCATCAAGTCCGCATTTGAAATGACACATCAGGGTAGAGATTACATCATTGATGAGGTAATTCTCAAGACTATTGAAGCACCCAGAGCAGAGGTTTGCGAGTGGGCTCCCAAGATGATCACAATGCACATTAAGCCTGAAAAGATCCGCGAAGTAATCGGTAAGGGCGGAGAAGTAATTCAGAAGATCGTAGCTGATACAGGCGCAAAGATCGACATTGAGGATGACGGAACAGTATATGTAGCAGCTACAAACAGAGATTCTGCTCTTGCTGCAAAGGCTATCATTGACGGTATCTGCTTTGAGCCTGAAGTAGGACAAATTTATACAGGTAAGGTTACAAGAATCATTCCCATCGGTTGCTTTGTAGAGTTTGCGCCCGGTAAGGAAGGCATGTGTCACATCAAGGATCTTGACACCAAATTTGTAGAAAATGTTGAAGACGTTGTAAGCGTTGGCGACACTGTAATCGTTAAGTATCTTGGTGTTGATGAAAAGGGCAGAACCAACCTTTCCAGAAAGGCAGCTCTTGCCGGTGAGTCCGGAGAAGATGATCAGAAGGACAGAAAGAACGGTCAGAGAGGCGGCAACAGAAATCAGGGCGGAAGACGCGAAGGCGGAAACGACAGACGCGACCGTAAGCCTGCACCTCGCCGTGAATATAACAATGAAAAGGGTGAAAAGGAAGATGCTCCTGTTGTAAAGGAAGAGCCCAAGACCGAAGCTCCCAAGGTAGAGCCTGCTTTAGAGGTTAAGTCTGAAACAGCGTCCGCTGAAGAAAAGAAGTCTTTCTTCTCACTCTTTAAGAAGAACTAAGAATTAAATTATATTGCAAAAGTAAAAGCGCAGTGATAAAAATCATTGCGCTTTTTATATTAATTAAGATATAAAAAAAGGAGTTCTTCGTAAATTGAAAAACCCCTTTTATAAAATAAGTTTATGCTTTTCTGTTTGTCTTTTTGAGGTATTCACCCTTGTCAGAGATTTCACCGGCTTTATTAAGTGCCCATTTTGTCATAGCGGGACCAACAAGCTCATAAATCATAACACCGAAGAGAACTATGTTGCGGATAAGCGCACCTTCTGAACCAAGCTCAGGAGAAGTTGCGATAATTGCAGACATACCAAGGGCAACTCCTGCTTGAGGGAAAAGTGTAATTCCAAGATATTTAACAACCTTTGGTTCGCATTTAACCCATTTAGCACTCCATTGAGCACCAAAATACTTACCGATACATCTTGTAATAATGTATGCAACGCCGATTCCTACAATGATGATATCAAGGAATACCTTGAGCTCAAGCTCGGCACCGCTGATTACAAAGAAGAGAATAAACAAAGGTGTAGTCCACTTGTCTGTTTTTTCCATAAGATCTGCAGAGCTGTCGCACATATTGCAGAAGATTGTTCCGAGCATCATGCACACAAGAAGCGATGAGAAGCCAACGTGTACGCCTCCAACGGAGAATTTGATCTGTGAAAGCGCAACCGCGAGAATAATCGCCGTGATTGCAAGTGCCTGACGTTTTGAATTGGATTTGAAATATTTTTGAGTAATCGAGAGAAGAAATCCGATTATAGCACCAAGTACAAGTGAGAAAACGATTTCAACAAGGGGTTCAACAACAATTCCGATTATATCTGTTGCACCTGTTTTAATAGCTTTTGAAAGACCGAAGGAAATTGCAAAAATAACAAGACCAACTGCATCATCAAGAGCAACAATGGGAAGAAGCAAGCTTGTGAGCTTACCTTTTGCCTTATACTGCTTAATAACCATAAGTGTTGCGGCGGGAGCTGTTGCAGAAGCAATTGCTCCGAGGATGATTGCGGTTGTAAGAGGGAGTTTATCCTCTCCAAGCATAAAATGAAGTCCAATGAGTGCAGCATCAACGATGATGGTTGCCATTACTGCTTGGAAAATGCCAATAATAGTTGCCTGTTTTCCTGTTGCTTTAAGCTGAGAAAGTCTGAACTCATCGCCAATTGCAAAGGCAATAAAACCAAGGGCTACATCACTGATGATCTTAAAGGAGTGAACATACTCCATTGAGGTAAATCCAAGACCGGTAACACCAATTGTATTACCGAGAGCACCGAGACAGTAGGGGCCAATGAGAATACCTGCAACCAAATATCCTGTAACAGCAGGAAGATTGAAAAGCTTGGCAATTCTTGACATAAAGAGACCCGCAACCAGCGCAACGGCAAGGCTGAGAAGTGTATCCATATGAAAAAATTCCTTTCAAAAATTAAATATTTTTACCATGAAAGTATAGTACAAAATAAAAATATTGTCAAGTAAATAATATACAAATAATTACAATATTTTGGTATTTATGCAAATAAATTGTACAATGAATCAGAAAACTATTTACAAAAATAATATTGTGTGATATAATATGTTGAATATAAAGGTAGGTAATGATGAAAACATACGAAGAGAGAATTCTTGATTTATATTTCAAAGACGACCCATTTGCTATGCAGGAGGCTTTAAAACGTCTTGAAAGTAATGAACCTCTTGCATATATTGTGGGAGAAACTGCTTTTTATAATGAAATGTATTATGTCACACCTGATACATTGATTCCGCGTCCTGATACAGAGCATATTGTAGAAAAGGCAATTGAGCTATTACATGACGGAGCTGTTTTTGCAGATTTTTGTACCGGAAGCGGTGCAATCGGGATTTCAATACTTGCAAATTCAAAAGCGTCAAAAGGGGTTCTTGTTGATATATCGGACAAGGCGTTAGATGTTGCAGGAAGAAATGCTGAAAGAAATAATGTTTCAAACAAATGTGATTTTATTTGTGAAGATTTGAACACTCTTGTATTTCCAAATGATCAATTTGATATCATTGTATCAAATCCGCCGTATGTAAGAACTGATGTAATTCCAACCCTTGAAAAAGAATGTTCTTTTGAACCATATATAGCCTTTGACGGAGGATCGGACGGCATGTACTTTTATAAGCTTATACTTGAACGTTTTACAAGCTCCTTGAAATCGGGCGGATGCTTTGTGTTTGAGATAGGGTATGATCAAGGGGAGGCTATAAAAGAGATTGCTTTAAATTTCGGTTTTGAAGCTCTTGTGTACAAGGACTATGGAAAAAATGACAGAGTTGCGGTAATAAAAAAAGTATCTAATAAATAAATTTTTAAGGAGTTAATTATGAAATTTAACAATCCAATTGACAACGGGTGTTATGCAGATCCGGAAGCAAGATTTTATAACGGTAAGTATTATATTTATGTTACAAGATCCCTTCCTTTCAAGGAACAAATGAATCAGGATTGCTTTTCTTCAAAGGATCTTGTTACATTTGAAAAGCACGAAGGAATAATTGACATGAGCGATTTTCCTTGGATCACAAATGCAGTTTGGGCACCTACGATTATTGAAAAGAACGGAAAGTATTATTATGTATTTGCATCAAATAATATTCAAAAATCCGGCGAGGTAGGCGGCCTTGAGATCGCAGTTTCTGACACTCCCGAAGGACCTTTCAAGGGGTACCTCGGCAAGCCTCTTGTTGGAGATTTTGTAAACGGTGCGCAGCCAATCGATGCTCATCTTTTTAAGGACGACGATGGAAAGATTTATCTTTTGTTTGGAGGATGGGGACACTGCAATATAGCTCTCATGAATGATACAATGGATGGATTTGAAAAGATCGATGGAGCAAACACATTTGTCGAGATCACTCCCAAGGATTATGTTGAAGGTCCTTGCATGTTCAGAAGAAACGGTTATTATTATTTCATGTGGTCAAGCGGCGGATGGACTGACGGTACATACAGAGTTGTATATTCCAAATCCAAATCCATTCTTGGACCTTATAACAATGAAACAATAGTTTTGAAGGCACAAGAAATTGCAGACGGTCCGGGACACCATGGATATCTTCAGCTTTCAGAAGATCCTGAGGAGTGGGTAATAGTGTATCATCGCCGTACCGTTGGAGACAAAAATCCTCACCACAGATATTTATGCATAGATAAAATGGAATTTGACGGTGATGAGATAAAGCCTATTATAATGACATAATTCCTTTGAAAAGGAGCGGTTTGATTGAAGCTTTACGATAGCATAAAAACTCTTCCCGGTGTTGGTAAGGTCCGAGAATCACAACTTAATAAGCTTGGAATTTATACTGTCAAGGATCTTTTATATCATTTTCCAAGAGCTTATCAAAACAGAAAAGATATAAAAACCTTAAAACAGGCATTGGACTATGGAGAAAACTGTGCCATGGTGCTAACGGTTGGAAGCTATCCGAAAAATGTTGTTTTACCCGGTAATAGAATGATGACAAAGTTCACAGCATTTGATGAGTCGGGCAAAATTACTGTTTCTTTCTTTAACCAATCCTATGTGAAGGATATTTTCAAAATCGGAGAGGCTTATAGGTTTTGGGGAAGGATCACAGGTAAAAATCGAACATATTTTCTTTCTTCCCCGGAATTTGAGCCATATTCAGAAAAGGCTGTTCTGTTGGATTACAGTCCTGTATATCCTCTTACTGACGGTATAACTCAAAAAATGATGTATAATCTGACAGGACTTGCTCTTATGAGTGCCGACGGTTATGAAGATCCAATTCCGGAAAAAATTCGGCATCAGTTTGGAATTATAAGCTTAAAGGATGCGCTTATTAATTTACATAGACCGAAAAATTATGATATGCTGGACATAGCCCGAAAAAGATTTGCTTTTGAGGAGCTGTTTGTATACTCTCTGTGTATAAATTTTGCCAAGAAAAACAATTCCAAAATCCCGAGACTTCCTATGAACAAGGTTGATATTAAACCTATTGTAAATAAGTTTGGATTTGAATTGACTGATGCTCAAAAAAGATCTGTGAATGAGATCTATATAGATCTTGTCAGAGGTGATAGACCAATGACCCGTTTGCTTTCGGGGGATGTTGGAAGCGGTAAAACCGTTTGCGCTGAATGTGCAGCCTATATTGCACTTGAAAACGGTTATCAAGTGTGTATTATGGCTCCAACTGAGATCCTTGCTAATCAGCATTATAATGAAATGAAGGCTATATTTGAAGATCTTGGTTTCAGTGTTGAGCTTTTGACAGGATCACTTACTCCGTCAAAAAAGAATGCGGTCAGAGAAAAAATTAAAATCGGAAACGCAAGACTTATAGTCGGTACACACGCGCTGATAACCGATAGCACAGTTTTTGAAAATCTCGGACTTGTGATCACTGACGAGCAACATAGGTTTGGAGTAGCTCAAAGGGCAAAGCTTGGAGAAAAAGCCTTTGGTGTACATACTCTTGTAATGACAGCTACACCAATTCCAAGATCGCTCACTCTTATAATTTACGGTGAGCTTTCAGTATCCGTCATTGATACAATGCCTGTTGGAAGAATTCCTGTAGAGACCTATTCAATAAACGAAGCAAGACGGGGCGACCTTTACAAATTCATGGAGGAACAGGTTAATATGGGCAGACAAATATATGTTGTATGCTCATCTATTGGGGAAACCTCCGAGGATGAAAAAGGAGAATATCTTGATGTCTTTTTTAGAATGGGAGACAAGCCGCAAAGCAACAGAAAAAAGGCTGTAGTTCATTATGAAATGCTTCGGAAGGTGTTCCCTAAATTAAGAATCGGGCTTCTTCACGGTAAAATGAAAGCATCCGACAAGGATAAAGTAATGACAATGTTTTCAAAGGGACAGATCGACATTCTTGTTTCTACAACAGTAATAGAGGTCGGTGTAAATGTCCCCAATGCTTCTGTGATGGTTATTGAGGATGCTGATAAATTTGGTCTTGCAGCTCTTCACCAATTAAGAGGCAGAGTCGGTCGGGGAAAATACCGTTCATATTGTTTTTTAGTAAGTGACACAAAAGAAGGAACGGTTGCAAGAGAAAGGCTTGACGTATTAAAAAAAAGCCACAACGGATATGAAATTGCTGAATATGATCTCAAGCAAAGAGGTCCCGGTGACTATTTTTCAAGCGGCGGTGCATCAATCAGACAAAGCGGAGCCTCAACATTTAATATGGCTGCCATGTGTGAAGATATGGAAATGCTTACGGATGCGTTTTCATCTGCTGAAAGCATTATAAAAAACGATCCTGAGCTTACTCTTGAGGAAAATAAAATTGCAAAAAATTATATGTTAAAATTATTTGAAATAAAAAATAATACGGTGAACTGATATGAAAAACAACAAAAAACAATTTAACAAAATTGACCTTACCGATGCTAATGAAAAGGGAAGGGCTTTGCTTTTCTTGATTCTTTCTTTTGGAGCGGAAATTACAGGCATAGTATTTGCGTGTCTGCATGAGCTGTGGGGATTTATCCTTGCGTTGATTTTCCCCGTGTTCATTTTTCTAACTGTAAAGTATTATATTGCAGCAGTTGAAAGAGGCGTATATGTCAAGGGTGATGAGATCAGCTTTGAGGCTGAATACAAGAAAATTACAAGGATAAATAAAAAGGAGCTTAAAAGCATTTATATTAACGATGCAGGAAATGGCAAAGTGGAGGAAAATGTTACAAGGTTCAAAAATGTACAGGTGATGTTTGTTACTAAAGACGGTAAAAAGCATCCGTATCCTCTTGATGTTGTCAGCAAAGATCAGCTTGAAACTCTCAGAAAAGAGCTTTTATAACTTATAATTTCACTTGGAGCTGTAAAACTTTTTTAGTTTTACAGCTCCTTTTGAATATTTAAAAAGAGTCTTTCATATGATAAAACGGAGTTGATTTCAGGTGAAAAATAAAAATAAAAAAACTAAACATTTTAAATTTTCGTTCAATGACCGTATAAACTTAAGGTTACCTTGTATCTTGTTAGCAATATTTTTGATATTGTCAGGTATATTGATGATCTACAGCGGAAATATATATATTTATTATTGGATCATTCTCCCAAGGGGCGCAATATCATTGTGGCTGTTTGTAATGCTTTTTATAATTTCTTTTGCATTCTTGGGTGCGTTGTTTGGTGCTGTACTTGCCGAAAACAGAATGTTTAGCAAGAAATTAAAAATAGTTTTATCAACATTTTTGGGCTTAGCAACGGTATTGACTGTAATGTGGTATGATTGTGTTTTTGCCGCTCATGCTTTTACATTTTCTTTTTTATTGTCTCTTTTAATGCTAATATGTATATTTATGGCATTTTTAGTGTTAATTTGCAAACGCAGTATTGTTGCTGTAGGAACGGGGATGCTGACGCTATGGTATATGTATTTGTTTTGGTTTTCATTTTGTATTATGATAATAAATTAAACAAGGAGTGTATATGAGAAAAACACCTATAATTGTATTGATTGTATCCTTTGCAATCATTTTAGGCTGTATGCCCACACATGCTGAGCTTGATCTTGACGCCAAAAGTGTTGTTTTGATTGAGTGCGAAACAGGTAAGGTGCTTTATGAATACAATTGCGATGAAAAACTCCCGCCTGCATCAGTTACAAAGATAATGACAATGCTTCTTGTAATGGAAGCGATCGACAGTGGTAAAATTAATTTAAATGACATGGTAAGTGTAAGCGAAAATGCTGCTTCAATGGGAGGATCTCAAGTATATCTTGAGGTTGGAGAAACCATGAGTGTTGACGAAATGCTCAAATGTGTCGCGGTCTCTTCTGCAAATGATGCCGCTGTTGCCCTTGCAGAATTTACATATGGATCGGAAGAAGCATTTGTTGAAAAAATGAATGAAAGAGCTAAAGAGCTTGGAATGGAAAATACCAATTTTGAAAATACAAACGGACTTGACGATACGGCGACAAATCATTATACAAGCGCAAGAGATATTGCAATAATGTCAATGGAGCTTTTGAAGCACGAAAAGATTTTTGATTATACAACGATATGGATGGATACAGTCCGTAACGGAGAATTCACCCTTACAAATACCAATAGACTTATAAGATTTTATAAGGGAGCAAACGGACTTAAAACAGGTTCAACTTCTAAGGCTAAGTTTTGTCTGTCTGCATCGGCAAAAAGAGAAGGCTTACAGCTTGTTGCAGTTGTAATGGCGTCATCTACGAGGGATTCAAGAAATGCTTCGGCAACAAAGCTTTTGGATTACGGCTTTGCAAATTATAGCTATATAGAATTTCCACAGGAAGAAATTGGAGATGTAAAGGTTGTGGGCGGTAAGGTTGAAACCATTAAAGCCGTAACAGAGAATTGCGGATTTGTTGTTTCAAAAGCAGATGCTAATAAGATTGAAAAAGTAATTGAAACGTCGGAGGGAATAAGCGCTCCTGTTGCTAAGGGGGATGTAATCGGAACGGTAACATACAAAATAAACGGAGAAATAATAGGTGAAAAAAACATTGTATCGTCCGAAGATGCAGAGAGAATTGATTTTTTGTTCCAAATTAAAAAAATTTTCAATAATTTTTTGTTATATTGATAAATTTTCTATTGCAATTTTTCAAATAATATAGTATAATGCAATAAAGAAGGTTTCTAAGCCAAACTGGAGGTACATAAAATGATTAAACTTATTATAGGTGAAAAAGGAACAGGAAAAACAAAAGCACTCATCGAAAGAGTAAACGGCACACTTGAGACCACAAAGGGTTCAGTTGTTGTTGTTGCAAAGGGCAAAAAGCTCATTCATGAGGTAAAATATCAGGCTCGTCTCATCGACACAGATGAATATGATATCAACAATCCTCATTCTCTTTACGGTCTTGTTGCAGGTATTATATCCAGTGACTATGATGCTCACGATATCTTCATAGATTCTGCTCTTAAGATTATTGAAAATGATGTTGCTGAATTTGAAGTTTTCGTTCCTATGCTTGACAAGCTCACAGCTGCTCACGGAATCAATCTTACAATGACTTCCTCAATTGCCGCTGATAAGCTTCCTGCATCTCTTAACAAGTTTGTTGAGGCTATATAACGCAATAAACAACAATAACAAAGGAAAAGACAGTAAATGATTGCAGAACGGGTCCGTGACCTTTTCTGCAATTATTTACTATATGGATTTTTAAAGTAAACAAAATCAATACAGATAAAAAATGAAGAAAATATTAGAATATATCAGATTGCCTAAAACAAAAAGGATTATAAAAACGTTTCTATTTTCATCGGCTATTGTGTGTCTTGCAATTTTGGTTTTGACTGCCGGAATTAATTTTTACGTAAAGCAAACTGTCAAAGACAGGATTTTGACTCCGGAGGAAGCAGTTTGTCTTGATGATGTGGACTGCGTACTGATTCTCGGTTGCGGTGTATGGGGAGAAAATCCAAGTCATCTTTTAGCTGACAGGCTTGAAAAGGGAATTGCTTTGCAAAAGCTGGGTGTTTCAGATAAGCTTCTGATGAGCGGTGACCATGGAAGAGTTGATTATAATGAGGTTTCAGTTATGAAGCAATATGCAATATCAAGTGAAATCGACTCTGCTGATATTTTTATGGATCATGCCGGTTTTTCTACCTATGAGAGTATGTACCGTGCAAAAGAGGTTTTTGGAGCGCAAAAGATCGTAATTGTTACTCAGGAATATCATATGTCAAGAGCGCTTTATATAGCCAATTCCTTGGGTCTTGAAGCTTACGGTGTCCCTGCGGACTATAGATATTATGCCGCTCAAAAATATTGGGATGCACGTGAGGTTTTGGCAAGGGTAAAAGATTATTTCTATACCGTAGTAAAACCACTGCCAACTTACCTTGGAGAGCCCATTGACCTTTCGGGAGACGGAAACGTTACAAATGATAAAAACGATAATTTTTATTATGAATAAAATTAAGTAATAAAACTAAGTAATAAAACAAGTGATATTCTATGTATTCTTTTGTTATTATATTGGTAAGAGTATTTTATTATATGATTAAGGGGCTGTAAAGACTCATTTGAGTTTTTACAGCCCCTTACTTTAATTGTTTATTTTAAATATTCCAAGATATGCTCCGTCAAATATATATAAGTATCCGTTTTCATATATTGAATGTGTGTTATCTCCGGAAGCTACGGGCAGATCCACGGAAATAACTGTGGATATTTTATCATTTTCCAATCTGTGCAAAACATATTTCTTGTAAACATCATTATTTAGTTTTATCAAAACATCATATCCAAATAAATTATTATCCTTATCTATTAGATATGATTTATAGTTTAATGGGAATAAATAGAATTTTTTACTGTATTTTTTGTATTCCTCATCATAATCGTATACATCTGCTTTTTCAACTTTATAATTATTTGAGATTTCTTTATAAAGCTCGAGCTTTGTAGAATATAACTGATTTCCGGAAGATGTTGGTGTACGGTGGTTTGTACGGGTACCGTTAAACGCAAGGTACAAGCCCTCTTTGTAATCAATGCTTGAAATCAATATACCGGGTGTATTAAGTGTGTTTTTGCAGGTAACATTATTGACATCCGTGAAATCAAATATATACAGCGGCTTCAGAGGATCGTCGAATCTTGTATCCACATATACAAGATTGTCAATGAATTTAACTGAATAGATCTGTCCGATTTTTTCTTTACTGTAATAAATATTCACTCCTTGCTGATAAAATTGTTCAAAAGATGAGGTAACAGTCATTGTATTGACATCAATACAATACATATTGGTATTAAATTTAAGCTTTTCCAAACCGTTTTCTGTAACAGATTCTACTGTTGATGTAAAAATTCTTAAAAATCCGTCATATTCATTTAAATGGTGGCGGCTTGTAAGCTCTCCTTTTATTGAGCAAGAAATGATATTTTCCTTGGAAATATCATCCAACATAAGCTTTATAACCTCGTATTCACCAATTCCATTTACTACCGGTTTTTGTTCCTTTATTGCTGTAACTAAATACAGAGTTTCACTTGTGAAATAAAACATTGTTGGCTTTGCCATATATGCAAGCTTGCTGACAGGTTCAAATGTATTTTCGTCAAATTGATAAATTATAGTATATTTT
>SVUF01000141.1 GCA_015063395.1 Oscillospiraceae bacterium | reverse complement strand
ACTGATTATCTGCCTTACACTTACATGGCTTCCGTTAAGCATTATACCCTCGCAGGTCTCTTTAAGCTTTGTAACCTGCGCCCGTGACAAGTGAAGAACCCCGAATAGATATTGCTTTACGGTCTTTCCGCTGTCCTCTGCGGTTATTCTATATTCCATATCAGTCGCTTCTTCCGTTATAATATACTATTTCACCCGGAAGATGCAGATTCAGCTTATCCCTTGCGATCTCGATGGCATACTCATCATCATAGGGTCTGTCAAGCTCGTACTTCAGCTTTTCGACTCTTTCCTGCTGCTCTGCCAGCTGCTTTTCCAGCTTATCAATTGTTTCCTTTTGCTCATTGACCTTGATGTTCCTGTCAACTATCAGTGAAAGCAGTATTACCGTAGCTACAAGAACTGTCATTGTTTTAAAAATATTGCTTCTGTTTTTCATAAACGCTTCACCGTTATTCCGTTTCCTTAATTATACGTTATTCTTTCCAAATGCCTTTTATACTTTTCTGAAATCTCTTTTAAGTCTTTCCTTTTCCCTGTGGCTGTATTTACGTAGCCTCTTGTCAAATCTTCTTTTTCTTGTCCTGCTGTTTATTTTCTTAATGGGCAGGATAATGTATCCAATCAACCTCAAAGCAAGAGCCTTCGCCTTATAGGCGCATTTTACGGTAAGCTTCCCCACTGTAAAATGCCACAAGAGGAAAAATATAAGCTCGATGATGGGTGCTTCAAGCCTTGTGGTTCCCGCTCCGTAGGCGGAGAGCATCAACGCGTTTGCCACTGTAAGTACAAGGAAAAATATGATATCCTCAAAAAAGCAAAGTATATGATCCGCAAGTGCCATGATCCTTCCCATTTTGCCTTTTTTTCGGAATATCCGAATTACTCTGAAAAGGTCGTAAAATATCCCGATGCCAATTCCCAAAAGGGCGGCTGCAAGGGCAAGACGAAGGATCTCTCCTTCCGTTAAGGTGGGCCTCATGGTTATTTATTCCCAAAAAGTCCGCCGCTTCGCTTGGGCTTTTTTTCAGGATAGATCACCGCAGAGATGTTTCCCGTAAGAATCAATCGCCCGTTGTCAGTATCAAGAAAGGAGATATGTATGCCCTCCCCCTCAATGCTCATCACTCCGCAGACGGTGTTCAGCTCCACCGCAGCCTCATCAAAGCTCATTACGTCTTCAACTCCGCTGACCTCAAGCTCCTGTCTTCCGCGCAGGCTGACCTCATGGTCCTTTGCTTTATCGTTACTGCTGTTTGTATTCATTTTTATCCCCCTTTGAGATTTTCCTTACAATAATCTATGCAAGGGGGCTTCCTTTTATGTTCGGGAATTATTCATTTCCCGTTTTATTGGGAGATGACCTCATACATCTCTCCCGCATTTGATTTGTTTGCGTTTTCCCTTACGTCAATTACCTTGACCTTTAAGGTGCGCATACCGAAGGTGATCTCAATTATATCCCCTTCCTTCACCTGATAGGACGCCTTCACCGCTCTGCCGTTTACACTGATATGCTCTGTGTCACAGGCATCGTTGGCAACAGTTCTGCGCTTTATCAGTCTTGATACCTTTAAATATTTATCAATTCTCATTGTTTATTCACTCTTTCCTGCATTTTTTGTATATTCCCCTGCGGCTTTATCAAGAACCTCCTCTGCGTCCACGGAAAGCTCATCTGCCATTTTGCAAACGCGGAAAAGCTCCCTTGCAACCTTGACCTCGTTTTCCGAAAGCCCTGAGGGAGCTGCAAATTCACCCATATATCCGTTCTGTCTTGATTTCTTTATAAGCTTTTGCATTTTCATGAGAGCGGGGAGGGATGTACACACACCTGCAAGAACCTCAGAAATGCTGTTTCTGCCCTTTTCTTCCTTTTTGATGGCTTCCCAATTCTTCAAAACCTCCTCGGAAGTATCTGCGCTGACCTCTGCAAATATGTGGGGGTGTCTGTGTACAAGCTTTTTGCAAACTCCCGTAATTACATCTCCAACGTCAAATTCTCCTGCCTCCGAGGACATTTCGGCATGGAATACCACCTGCAAAAGCACATCTCCAAGCTCCTCGCAAAGAAGCTCACTGTCATCGGTGTCAATTGCCTCGCACACCTCATATGTCTCCTCAATGAAGTTTTTTCTGATGCTTTTGTGATCCTGCTCCCGATCCCAAGGACATCCGTCAGGCGCCCTCAGCAGCTTCATGATCGCTACAAGATCCTCAAATGTATATGCTTCCTTATTTGTCAATTCCTTTTTATTCATTTCTTTTTTACCTTTATCATTATTTTTTCTATATATTTCCCCCCGGGGAAAACCTTGGTATCCTCATAGTTTATCATTGACAGTGCAAACGCCATGATTACATACACAACGCCTGCCGCGGCAATGGCAATTATGCATCCGAGCCCCTCCGATATATGACCCTTCAAAGCCTCATTTGCAAAATATCCCACTCCCGCGCATAGTGCCGCTCCAATCATCGGCTTCAGAAATCCGTCCCATATCTTGATAGCAGCGCCCATCTTCACCGCTATATATATGATATTTATAACCGATGTTGAAAAATAGCATATCAGTGTGCTTATGGGCGTACCGATCATTCCGTATTCGCCTATGAGATAATAACCCGAAATGAGCTTCAAGGCAGATCCCACACACATTGACACTATTGGGAAAACCGTTTTGCCGCGAGCCTGTAATATTGCAGTTGTCACGGTGGTCAGGGCAACTCCCACTGTTGCAATGGCAAGTATGGAAAGATCATCCGACGCTCTTACTGCCTGTGCGTCATCAAATATCAGCTTTAGTATCGGCTCTGCAAGAACACTCATTCCAAATGCACATGGAAAAGCGATGATCAGCGCTGATTTCACCGAGCTTCGCATTACCGAAAGCGCCTCGTTT
>SVUF01000140.1 GCA_015063395.1 Oscillospiraceae bacterium | reverse complement strand
AGTATCGCTGTGACCGCCCGAACCGCCCATAATATAACCGTTAGAGTCTGTATGAACGTTTACATTAAAATCAGTATCGATCTCTGTTGCACCGAGAATTACAACATCAAGGCTATCAACCGCAGCGCTTTTACTTCCCGGAGAAGCATACTGCATGGAAGAAATTTCTCTATGCCTTGAATCTTCTCTGATCGACTCAACTGCCTTTAAATCAAAGCACTGAACATCAAGCAATGTTCTGAAGCAACCGGCTCTCAGCATATCAACCATATATCCTGTTATACCGCCAAGTCCGAAGCTTCCCTGAATCTTTTTCTCGACCATAATATCCTTCAAAAACTTTGCAGCTGCAAGAGAAGCTCCACCTGCACCTGTCTGAAAGGAAAATCCATCCTTTAATAGCCCGGATGCCTCAATTACCTTCACAGCATGAGCCGCCATCACAAGTCCAACGGGATCTCTTGTGATTTTTGTAGTTCCTGATACAATTCCTTTAGGGTCTCCGATTGCATCTACGCTGACAACATAATCAACATAGTCCTCAGAAATTGAGAAATCCGCAAGAGGATACGGAACGAGATTATCGGTAATTACAACTACCTTTTTAGCATACATTGCATCTGCAAATGCATAACCCAAACTTCCGCATGCAGATTTTCCATATTTACCCGAGCAATTACCCATTGTATCCGCTGTTGGTGCGGCAATAAATGCAACATCAATGGGAGCTTTACCGGAAGCTATGCTGTAGGGTCTTCCGCCATGAGTATAAAACTGAATGGGATTGTGAAGAACACCCTCTGAAAAAGCCCTGCCAAGACCTGAACCGATATAGTCAGAGGCAATTCCTGTTACAACTCCGTTTTTGATGTGATCAAGCAAAGGAGCATGGGTATCAAACAGCGAGCTTGCGTTTACGTATATATCCTTAACACCGCAATTTGCCACTTCTTCCATGACCATATTGAGAACATAATCTCCATTGCGAAGATGATGGTGGAAGGATACCGTCATGCCGTCTTTAAGTCCAACAAGCTCAATTGCTTCTTTTATAGATTTTACAAGCTTATTCTTCATCATCAACACCCCTCTTTATACCGAGAGCCTTTGCCATGGCAATTGTGCGCTCTGCTCTTGCAACTATGGGAGCGTCAATCATCTTTCCATTCAAAGAAATTGCTCCCTTTCCCTGCTTTTTAGCAGTGTTTATTGCTTCAATTACATCATATGCATATTCAATTTCAGCCATTGTAGGACTGAAAACTTCATTTATAACCTCAACATGACGTGGAGATATTGATGCTTTTCCCGTAAAACCAAGACTTTTTGCATAATTTGCATCAACAACAATACCTTCGTCATCATTTACATCTGTGAAAGGAGTGTCATACACATCAATTCCCGCAGCTCTTGCGGCAACAACAAGACGTGTACGGGCATATTCGATTTCCTTTCCTTCCTTAGTTCTTTTACACTGAAGATCTGCTGTAAGATCCTCTGCACCGAGAAAAAGGGCTTTTACTCGATCACAGCTTGTTGCAATTGAAAATGCATTTTCAACACCAAGTGCAGTTTCAATAAGTGGCATGATTCCAACACTTCCCTTTTCAAGCCCAAGTCGGTTTTCAACCTCTGTCATATAGGCATCCACAATAAGAACATCGGACGCCATGCTAACTTTCGGCAAAAGTACAAGCTGGGGGCCTTGGGGGAGAATGTAATCTATATCAGCCTTCCAAAAAGAAGTATCAACAGAGTTGATTCTGACGATCTTTTCACAACCAAGCGCCATATACTTCAGCGTATTGCGTACAAGTATTCTTGCCGCATCCTTTTCTGCAGGAGATACCGCATCCTCGAGATCGAAAATTACAGCATCCGATCCAAGATAGGCTGCATTTATCAGCATATTTGGATTATTTCCGGGCAAAAACAATAAGCTTCTTCTCATCAATTATTACCTCCGCTTCTGTATATTGCCGTTTCAACACGAGCCCTTAACACACATTCAAGCGCACCCCTGTCAACTACTCTGACGCAAGCATTTGTTACATTGCAATCTGCAAGAACCTCGCGGACGGTTGCTTCAATCCTATCACCAAACTGCTTTTCTACAACGGACTCAATGTGGATCTCAAGTCCGTCTTCATTTGATTCAATTTCAACATAGACATCGCTGGATTCCATTGTACCTGCAGATGCCTGTTTTAAAATATTCACCGTAAATAAGCTCCTTTCAGTAAAAAATATAGTTAGACAAACCTTACCAAGTGTTATTGTATCACCAAAGAAAAAAAAATGCAACCATTTTTTAAAAAAATAATAATTTTCTCTTTTCAAATTTAAAAAATTGTTGTATAATGAAATTGACAAATAATTAATCGGAGCAATTTTTACATGTATATCGAGACTGTATCGAAACTTAAAGGAAGTAAAAAGAAGAAATGGCAAGAGCTTTTATCAACTACGGAGCTACACGATGACAGAATGCCCGATTCAGTTGTTCTTGTATGGGACGACGATGATCTTATTGCAACAGGAAGCCGTGAAAAAAACATCCTGAAGTATTTGTCGGTTTCTCCCAACAGACAAGGCGAGGATCTGCTTTCAGTTGTCTTGACCAATCTTCGCAAAGATGCTTTCGAAAATGGTTACAACCATTTGTTCCTCTATACAAAACCATCAAACAAGTTCATTTTCACTTCCCTGTTTTTCTACCCCATTGTTGAAACTGACAAAGTTTTATTTATGGAAAATAAACAAAGCGGCATTTCGGATTTTATAAGCAAGCTCCCGGTCTCCAATGCCAATGAAATCAATGGTGCAATTGTTATGAACTGTAACCCATTTACCTTGGGACATCAATATCTTATAGAATCTGCCGCCGCAAGCTGTGACAGGATCTTTATTTT
>SVUF01000023.1 GCA_015063395.1 Oscillospiraceae bacterium | reverse complement strand
CCCTATAAAATAGTTGAAGAAACACAGCCCATCGCATTTGAAAATGCTAAGTGGGCATACACTGTTGGCGCAGCAATCGCAATCAAGTCAGGATGCACAAAGGCTGCTGACGCTGCTGCTGCAATCGGTATTGGTCTCCAGAGCTTCTGTATCCCCGGATCAGTTGCTGAAAACCGTAAGGTTGGTCTCGGACACGGAAACCTCGGAAAGATGCTCCTTTCCGACGAAACAGAGTGCTTCTGCTTCCTTGCAGGACACGAATCCTTTGCTGCTGCTGAAGGCGCAATCAAGATCGCCCTCAACGCAAATAAGGTTAGAACAAAGCCCCTTCGCGTAATCCTTAACGGACTTGGCAAGGACGCTGCTTACATCATTTCCAGAATCAACGGATTTACATACGTTGAAACAGAGTTCGATCCTTTCACAGAAACTGTAAAGGTTGTATATGAAAAGGCATTCTCAAAGGGACCCCGCGCAGACGTAAAGTGCTATGGCTCTGATAACGTTCCCGAGGGCGTTGCAATCATGCAGCTTGAAAATGTAGGCGTTTCCATTACAGGTAACTCCACAAACCCCACAAGATTCCAGCACCCCGTTGCAGGAACATACAAGAAGTGGTGTAACGAAAACGGCAGAAACTACTTCTCCGTTGCATCGGGCGGCGGTACAGGACGTACACTTCACCCCGACAATATGGCAGCAGGTCCTGCTTCCTACGGTATGACAGATACAATGGGACGTATGCACTCTGACGCACAGTTCGCAGGTTCTTCATCAGTTCCCGCTCACGTAGAGATGATGGGTCTCATCGGCGCAGGTAACAACCCCATGGTTGGTATGACTGTTGCGGTTGCAGTTGCTATTGAGGAAGCTTGCAAGTAAGCTTAATATTTATTTCGCGGAGAGAAACTTTTTGAAAAAAGCTTTCTCTCCGCACCTCTCTTCAAAAACTTTTTAAAGGGAATGAATAAAAAAGTTGGACACATCATTTACGTATTTTCGCGTGTGATGTGTCCAATATTTTTTTATTTTAAGGGAGGATTTTCAAGGTGAAAAAGCTAAAAATGGCGCGGGGTGTAACGCTTACTTTTGAGGAAGGGTGCAACAAATATTTAGAGAATTGTCGGCAACGAAATTTGAGGGAAGGGACTATCAATCATTATAGGCAAAGCTATCTATATTTCTATAAATACTTCGACCCGAAGATGCCTATTGAGGATATCGACGAGCAAACCTATAAGGATTACGTTCTGCATCTCAAATCAACTCTTGATAACGATGTCAGTATCAATTCGTATTTAAGAGATTTGATAACAACCTTCCATTTCTTTATGAATGAAGGCTGGCTCCCGCACTTTAAGATGCAAGCGATCAAGGTCGATAAAAGCCATATCGAAACCTATAGTGACTCGGAGCTTCAAGCACTTCTCAAAAAGCCTAATGTTAAAAAGTGTAGCTTTACCGAGTATCAGAGTTGGGTAATGACAAACTTTCTCTTCTCCACCGGTGTCAGACAAAGAAGCCTTATGAACATCAAAATCAAAGACCTGGACTTCGATAACAACGTGGTATACGTAAACGTTACTAAGAACAGAAAGCCTCTCATAAGTGAGTAAATGTTTGTCTTTCAAATCGATTTCTGATTATCTCCCGTTGCAATCAATTTTATAAATCCATCCCCCCACGTATGGGAGAAAGCCTGAATAAAAGCATTCTAATTTCCATTGAGATTAGAACAAAGAAAGTTTGGAACGTAAAAAAACAAAAAAATAATCAAAAAATTTGTTTTATTATTAATATTAGTGCCGTTTAGGGGTCATATGCACTTGACGAACGGAACTTTTTTTATTATAATATGAACATATAATTAACAAAAAAGGAACACACATATGAGAGTTGTAGTTAAAGTTGGAACTTCAACCCTTGCATACAGCACGGGAAGAATTAATATAAGAAGGATTGAGGGACTTTGCAGAGTGCTCAGCGACCTTAAGAACAGAGGCATGGAAATTGTTCTTGTAACCTCCGGCGCAATCGGTATGGGTGTTGGTAAATTGGGGCTTTCGGGCAAGCCAAAGGATATGCCAACAAAGCAAGCAGCGGCAGCTGTTGGACAATGTGAGCTTATGTACGTTTACGATAAAGAATTCGGAGAATATAACCATACTGTCGCCCAGCTTCTATTAACTGCCATGGATTTTAAAAATGAAGAAAGACATAACAACCTAAAAAACACCATGAGCAGACTTCTGAGTCTTGGTGTTTTACCCATTATAAATGAAAACGATACCATCTCAACGGAAGAAATAAAGGTTGGTGACAATGACACACTTTCTGCAATGGTTGCACTTAGTGTTTCTGCCGATAAATTGATCCTTCTTTCTGATATTGACGGTCTTTACACGGCTGATCCTCACAAAGATAAAAATGCCACTCTTATTTCCGTTGTAGAAAAAATCACCCCTGAAATACTGGCACTTGGCGGTGGAGAAGGCTCAAGTCTTGGAACCGGAGGCATGGCGACAAAGCTGAGAGCCGCTGAGATCTGTACTGAAAACGGCTGCGAAATGATAATCATAAACGGTGCTGATTGCAATTTGCTTTATGACTTATTTGAGGGCAAAGAGGTTGGCACGAGGTTTATGGCAAATACAGAAAAAATGAGGCATGAAAATGACAACGATTGAAATACTGCAAAAGGCAAAACGAGCCGCGCCAAGTCTTGCGATGCTTGATACGGATACAAAAAACAAAGCTCTGCTTGCTATGGCAGATTCCATAACAGAAGAAAAAGAATCAATACTTGAAGCTAATAGACTGGACGTTGAATCAGCTCAGAAAAAAATGAACGATGTGATGATAGATCGTCTTTGTCTGACCGAACAAAGGATCATGGCAATGTCTGAAGGGATTAAGCAGGTTGCCGCTTTACCGGACCCCGTTTTCGAGATCATGGAAAGTCATGCGCGCCCAAACGGGTTGATTATAAATAAAGTCAGAGTACCCATGGGCGTTGTTGCGATCATTTATGAAAGCCGCCCCAACGTTACGTCGGATGCCGCCGCTCTTTCTTTAAAAAGCGGAAATGTTTGCGTGCTCAGAGGAGGAAAAGAAGCATACCGTTCTTCAAGAGCAATAGTTGATGCTATGAAAAGAGGACTTGAAAAAAACGGCCTTAACCCTGACTTTGTAAATATGGTGGACGACACCACAAGACAGAGCGCAAATCAGCTTATGACTGCGGTAGGTTACGTGGATCTGCTGATTCCGCGCGGCGGTGCAGGACTTATTCGCACTTGCGTTGAAAATGCCAAGGTGCCCTGCATACAAACCGGAACCGGCATTTGCCATTTGTATGTGGACGGAGAAGCGGATCAAGATATGGCACTTAACATTCTTGAAAACGGAAAAACAAGCCGTCCTTCTGTTTGTAACGCTCTTGAGGTTTGCCTTGTAAGCCGTAGTATTGCTAAGGATCTTCTTCCCAAGATCAAAAAAAGATTGGTGGACGACAGAATTGCGCTTGGAAAAACCCCCGTTGAGCTTCGTCTTGATTCCGAAGCCCTAACGATTACCGAAGGTATTAGTGCAAGCGATGAAGACTTTGACACTGAATTTTTAAACTATATCCTTGCAATCAAGCTTGTTGATGACGTTGTTGAAGCTGTGGAACATATTTCTCACCACTCAACTCATCACAGTGAGGCGATAGTAACGAGTAATAAAAAAACTGCCGAATACTTTACCATGGCAGTTGACAGCGCAGCAGTATACGTAAACGCATCCACAAGATTTACCGACGGCGGTGAGTTTGGTCATGGCTGTGAAATAGGTATTTCAACTCAAAAGCTTCATGCAAGAGGCCCTATGGCACTTCGTGAAATGACCACTTATAAGTATATAATCGAAGGAAACGGTCAGGTGAGATAAATGGAAAATTTTGATAAGAAAATAGCTTTTATAGGCTGTGGAAATATGGGCAAAGCCCTTGCATCTGCAATTTCTGCAGCAGGATTCGGAGATGATCTTCTGTTTTGCGATCATACCATGAATAAAGCACAATCACTTGCCGAACAGCTTGGCGGTACGGCATCCGAACTTGAAAAAATCGTAAAAGAGGGATATTTTATTTTTCTTGCGATAAAACCACAGGGTTTAGAGTCGCTTTTCAGTGAGATTTCGGAAAAACTACAGACACGGAAGGATAGATTTATCCTTGTTACGATGGCTGCGGGTGTTGAAATGGAAACCATACAAAATCTTTCGGGACAGTGCGATTGTCCCGTTATACGAATTATGCCCAACACTCCCGTGACACTTGGTGAGGGCACAATTCTTTATTGCACCAATGACAAGATAACCGACAAGGACAAAGAGGAGTTTTTAAAAATTCTTTCAAAATCGGGAGTTGTGGATTTCATTCCCGAGGATAAAATAGACGCGGCAAGTGCGTTGACAGGATGCGGCCCTGCTTTTGTATATATGTTTGCCGAAGCACTCGCGGACGGGGCTGTTGAATGCGGTTTACCGAGGGATAAAGCAATGCTTTATGCAGCGCAAACATTGTTGGGCTCTGCAAAGATGCTTATGCAAAGCGGTAAGCATCCCGGAAAGCTCAAGGACGAGGTATGCAGTCCGGGAGGCACCACCATTCAGGGCGTCCACGCTCTTGAAATGGGAGCATTCCGCGGAGTGTCCGCAAGCGCTGTGACCGCTGCTTATGAAAAAACTCTGAAAATAAATCATCTTACAACAAAAACTGTTTTATAAACTTTTTTCAAAAAGTTTCCGACAAAAAAGGACACATCATTTGGGAAAACCCTTATGATGTGTCTTTTTTTATGTGAACAATTTATCAAAAATCAAAAAAATCAAAGGTATTGTAATGCAGGACAGTGTATGGGATATAAGAGCCATTCCCGCTGCTGTAGAGGTATCCTTGCCGTATGCGCTTGGAATAACTACGGTATTAAGTCCCAGCGGCATTGCAAGAGAAGCAACGGCACATATCAAAAATGTTTTACTGCAATCAAAAAGCATAAAGATTCCCATGAAAACAATGGGAAGAATTAAAAGACGAATAGAGGACACTATGTATATTTTATAGTCGGTAAGCACCTTTTTGAGATCAATTTTTGCAACTGTAACTCCCGTCAGAATCATTGCCATGGGCGACATACAATTACCCAATGTGTCCACTGCCCCGTGTAATCGCTACCGTCGCATTCGTCCAGCTTATAACCGCTGATACCGTTTGCATTGTAAGGCGCGTGATGCGTGGCAAAAGCTTCCCTTGCTTCGTTGGTGGCAAAATCAGGCACTAACCCGTTCTATACCTTGTAGTCACCGCTGTATGGCAACAGCCTATCATATAGGGGACTTTCAGGATGCACGAACGCTTGCTCCCAAAGATTGACCTTAAAACCCATTTCGGTCAGTTTGTGCAGCGTTTTCTGCCAATTCGGGAATCTTCCTTCATCCCACACAAAGGAACTGGAATAGGAAAGCGACTGCCAGCCGGGCTCAAGCCCTAAAATATCACAAGGAATTTCCATATCACGGAACTTTTGAGCCATCGAGAGCACCTGCTCCTCGTTAAAATCAGAATGACAGCGATAGAGGTTGCCAAGTCCCCACAGCGAAACGTCCGCTCCACCGCCCGAGAACAGATTGTACTGCGATACCACATCCAGAATATTCTCACCGCAAAACACGTAGATATCCACCCCGTCCACAAAGGGAACGTCAATGGTCAAAATCGTCTTGTAATTTACCTCGCGCTTGGCGTACAGCTCAGAAAATTCGGTTTTGATCTCAGCTTTTTCCGCCACATCCTTGCAGTCCACACGGGTATAGCCCAAATTGAACTCCACATAGCGCGCGCTGTCCACGTAAATGCCCCAGCCCTCGGTGGTAACGAAAAAGGGCACCGGTGCATGGCTGTCGCCCGTATTAGAGATGGGGTCAGCATTGGGACGAATGGTCTTTTTCAGATTGGTCTGCAAAAAGCCCTTTAGCTGCAGTCCAAATCCGTATATTTCATTTCCGGGATTAAGGGGGATTTCTAACAGATACCCTCTTTTCGTTTTGAGTCCCGTGATCTGCGCCGCACTTCCAGCTGAAATTTCCCGCAAATCCACAAGGCTGTGGGGTGCAAATTTGGTGGGCACGATCTCCTCCGGAATACCGTATCGGATTTTATATACACTCATTTTAACACCTCTGTATTTTAAATTACCCTCATTATACTGCTTTTTTGTATCCTTTACAATATATTTTATAAACATTTTTTCTTTTTCGACAGAGAAAAATTTTTCAAATGCAGATCGTGGCAGGATCGTAAAAAGAGGGACAAGCTACTCGGCGAATCCCTTCTTTTTGTATACCGTAGTCCGATGCATTAAGACTCGTTTCTGTAATTTTTTAGATAAAGTCTTTTTAATCGCAACTTTTCCGCAAACTCTTTAGCCACATCATTTACGGAAACATCAAAACGCATTATAATGTTTTCAGAAAATACGCAAACGATGTGTTCGTTGAATATGATTTTATGGTTCAAAAGCCTCCTAAGTCTTATATAATAAGACTTTTTGCAAAGCCTCCACGCTCTGAAGCTCTTAAAAGTTGCCTACTGCACAGAGATGATGGGTCTCATCGGCGCAGGTAACAACCCCATGGTTGGTATGACTGTTGCTGTTGCAGTTGCTACCTGAGAAGCTTGCAAGTAAGCTTAATATTTATTTCGCGGAGAGAAACTTTTTGAAAAAAGCTTTCTCTCCGCACCTCTCTTCAAAAACTTTTTAAAGAGAATAAATAAAAAAGTTGGACACATCATTTTTGAGGTTTCAAAGGTGATGTGTCCAATATTTTTTATCAAAAGCTAAGTGTATGCGTCGTCATGATTAAATATTATCTCATTTAAGAATGGATTAGTATTTTGTTACGAAGCAAAAGCTTTTTGCACCTACTGCATCCTTCCTTCTGCAATTAGTTTTGCTTTTTCAACATACTTCAAATATCTTTCCTCATTTCTGACCGAATCAAAAAGCTCCCATCCGTTATACCATTCATACTTAGATGTATCATACCTGCGTACTGTCATAAAATCATATAGGTATTCACGCCATACTCTAAGATAAAACAAATCGTGGCAAAATTCTTCTCTGCTTCCGTTAAAAACAAAGCGCTGACGGAATATATTGATTTCAAAACCGTTCCAAGAAGTCACATTGTCTCCAAATACCACGGTCTTTTTATAAAGCGGATCATTCACCCACTTTTCAAAAAGTTCAATAGATTTTTCAAGATAATAATACCCTTCTTCCTTATCACCAAGCCCAAACTTGGCAGCTGCTATATGAGCATGAAATCTTGCATAGGCGCCTAACCACAGCGCAGGAATCTCTCCATCAACAGCAAAAGATTCTATAATATTTACCCGTGTTAAACACCAATCAAGCAATTTTTCCGGAACATCATAACAACGGTCAAGGCGGAACATATAATGAAGCAGCAGATTGAAGTCATTTACACGGTGATACATTCGGCTTTCTTCCCTTCTGCCCAATTTCCATAATCTTTCTTCAATGATCTCCATTGAGCTATTTTTATACTCTGAAGAAGCCATTTTGTACCATTTTTCAAATTCATCATCATTGCAGATCATACACATGCATCTTATAGCTCTTTCCCGTAAATTCTGATTTACGCTTTTTTCCACCACTCTTTCGCAAGTATCTTTTACTATAGAAAAGTACTCTTTTTGTTTTTCATCAGACAGCTGCATTGCCTTTGATATAAGAAAAATTGAATAACGTTCATTGCTTGGATATTTTTTTGAATACTCAACCGACAGCTTAAAAGCCTCCTCTGTTGGCAAGCCTTCATTAACTTTATTCCAAAATTTATCATAGTCCTGACGTTTACTTATTTCATCATTCCCAAGCAATTCATCAATGGTTATCTCGAAATAATTTGCAATAATGGGCAGCAGCGAAACATCGGGAAAGCCTTCTCCTCTTTCCCATTTACTGACTGATTGCGGTGAAATTCCGATTTTTATTGCAAGTTCTTCTTGAGTCAAGTCCTCTTTGCGTCTGTAATGCTTTATACGTTTTGCGAAAATATCTTTCATTTCTATACTCCTGAATATAAAAGTACGAGGCGCCTTCGTCTGAATTAAGAATATCATAAATAACCTCTAAAATCAACAACCGCTTGCGGCAGTCAACTACACCCATAGTTGAAAAAATATCGGATCAGTGTTTTTGTAATCTTTTAAAGGTATTGGAAGCTTTTTATATTTTTCCGTCAGAATCCAAAGCACTCAGAACTCTATACAAAAAGAGGCTGCCTCGTGGACAGCCTCTGAATTATTTGATCAGAATAAATTTATTTTTGGTAATTATACTCTGACTTTTCTCTTAACAACAACGCTCATACCAATGAGAGCAGCTACTGCGAGAACAAGCGCGTATACTGTTGCATCACCGGTCTGTGGCGGTTCAGCTATGGGTTCCCACTTTGCATAGAGAGTAAATTCGCCTGTCACAACGGCATTTTCATCATATTGCTCAGTGCAATCAGCATCTGTAAACCAACCCATAAACTCATAGCCCTCTGCTGTAGGTACAGGTAGAGTCAGCTTTCCGTTATAAACAGCCTTTACCTGATCGGGACCATTACCTATTCCCTGATTTTCCAACGTTACGGTATAAGCCAATGGACCCGTACCATCCTCGTATTCAACTACAAATTGAGCAGAAGAACGCCATGAGTTCGTTGTAAAGTCACGACCGAGAACCAATATCTTGTCCTCATAAACCTCAATATAATATCCCTCGCTTCCTTCTTCACGCTCACCTGCGGTTACGTTGTAGCCTGTAAAGAGATATGATACTGATGACGTATTAAAGAACGTGGGGAAATTGCTTGTTCCGGGGAGCATTGTCATGTTGGAATCAAGATTCCAGTGGCTATGTCCTGAGAACATGATAACCTCGGGATACTTTTTAAGTATTGCTTTAAGCTTTATTTCAGAAGAATCAGCTATACCATCCCATCCTTCACCGGAAAGTGTTCCTGCCACTGTATTATAAATACCCTGATGTATAAACAAAAACGTGGGTCGGTTGGCATCTCTGTCCTTCGCCAACGTATCATCAAGCCATGCAAGGGTATCATCGTTGAGGGTACAGTCAAGCATACTCACAAGCTTATCGTTGCCCAGGAATACGAAATGATATCCGTTGAGCCAGAAATCATAGTGTGCTTTTTCAGGATGACTTCCATCGGGAAGAGTTGCATTTTTCAAGAACAATTTAATACTTTGCTCATGACTAAGGGCAAACATATCATGGTTACCAATGGCAATAAACTGAGGAGGTGCTCCGTTTACGGACTTATAAAGCTCCGCCATCTTTTGATACTCGGTGGCGTATCCGGTATCTACCATGTCACCAACAATAAATATTCCCATACTGTCAGGACACATATTGACAATATCCTTGAGCATATTTACGTAATTTGTATTACTTGCGTGTTCATTTTGATTTACAACGTGAGTATCGCTGACGATCTGGAAACGTACGATGGGATCACCCTGATCCTTGAATGCACATCCCTTAGGAAGATCTATAACGTAACACTCCTCAGATTCTTCAAAATAATAGTTGGCAGTATACAAATAAAGCTTTGTTGCGCCTGTGGGAATGATCATTTTACTTGGGAACTTATAGGTAAGCTCGGTTGACTTTGCCTTGAATTTTGCAAGTGCGGTATAGCCTTCCAGCTTGCCGTTATCATCGCCCCAATACGGAATGACGTGCTGTGCAATTACGTTTTCCTTGAGCTTAACCGTCAGTGTACCTGCTGCATATCCGCTTGTGGGATCTTCAAGTGTATAGGTTGCGTCAATGGGCTTTTCGGGTAGCCCCGGATTTTCAGGAGGTACAACCTTTATACGCACCCACGCAATATTGAGGTTAAAATCACTTGAATCATTGGGTTGGAGACGAATTATATATTCACCGCAAGGAAGCACGTCTGAAAGACCTGCATAGTTCCAAACGCTATCCTTGATCATATCAAATTCAACGCCTGAGCCTGCGCCGCCATTTACCTCTGCGCCTATATACTTATAATACATAGAATGCTTGCCGTCAGGCTTGTAAAGTCCTACCCAGTCATATCCCGTACCAATTGCCGAAACTATTATCGGCTCACCGTATTCATAGGTGGTTTTAGGAACGTTAAGTCTTGTAAGGTCACCGCCACCCTCAAATTCGTCCACAGGGCCGTCACCCTCAACAACCTTGATCTTGACCCATGCAATATTCAGATTAAAATCGCTGGAGTCATTGGGCTGAAGACGGATTATGTATTCACCGCATGGAAGAACGTCGGGAACGTCCATATTCTTTACAGAATCCCTGATAAGGTCAAATTCAACGCCCGATCCTGCGCCTCCATTTACCTCTGCTCCTATGTACTTATAGAACATTGAATACTTGCCATCGGGCTTATAGATTCCTACCCAATCGTATCCCGTACCTATTGCCGAAACTATTATCGGCTCACCGTATTCATATGTGGTTTTGGGAACGTTAAGTCTTGTAAGGTCACCGCCACCCTCAAATTCGTCCACAGGGCCGTCACCCTCAACAACCTTGATCTTGACCCACGCAATATTCAGATTAAAATCGCTGGAGTCATTGGGCTGAAGACGGATTATGTATTCACCGCATGGAAGAACGTCGGGAACGTCCATGTTCTTTACGGAATCCTTGATCATATCGAATTCAACGCCTGAGCCTGCACCACCGCTGACTTCTGCGCCAACGTACTTATAGAACATTGAATTCTTGGCGGTCATCGTGTATATTCCTACCCAATCGTATCCCGTACCTATTGCCGAAACTATTATCGGCTCACCGTATTCATAGGTGGTTTTAGGAACGTTAAGACGTGTGAGGTCACCGCCGCTGACCACTTCATCTGCTTTTTCATCATCAGCCGTGGAAATAAAAGGAACAGCCATTGAGAAAATTAAACAGATCAGCAAAAAGAGAGATAGAATTTTTTTCATAAAATCAAAATCCTTTCGTAATATTTATACTTCAAGTATAGCATAAATTTATGCAATTTGCAATAGCATTTTATGTTTTTACGTTGTTTAATTGTATTATTTATGAATATATTTTTTTACTGATCAGCTTAAATAATGAACAATCGCATATTTTGCTTGACATTTACGACTTCAAAAGGTATAATAAAGTTGTAATAATAATTAATTGGAGGTCACCATGAAAAAACGATCCCGTATTCTTGTTCTATCCTGTATTGCAGTACTGTTTTCGGTGCTGATAACAGCTCTTGCCCTTCACAGCTTTGCTGAAGAAGAGGCGACCATCACATATGAATTTGACAAGCAGATTTCCGAGCTTCAAGGCTACGGTGCCGGAAAAATCACCATTACTCCCGGTACCAACAGCCGAAAGACAGGCTGGTATGTTATTTGCTTTGCCGATAAAAACGGAGTCCTGACGGACCTGGAGCCCATTACAAGTGTTGCAATCACGGGAAAGACCGTGACGGTTGAAATGCCCTACGGTATGTATTTGCCCGAAAAGGCTACACAGATCGTCCTTTTTGAAGGAGCGGTCAAATCACTGGACACCACCGATATTTCAAAGGCAGTGGATTCATTTGAACTTCCCGCAAACAAGACTCTGTCTCTCCTGCAGCCCGATCTGACCTTTGCATCTGTTTCCGACGTACACTTGAACTATGATGCCCACAACTACGGTGCTTCGGCAAAGTGGACAGCGGCACTGAATTTCTTTGACAAGCAGGGCGTGGAAATGGTGGTTATTTCGGGAGACCTGACCGAATCAGGCGGCATAGGCGATTATAACCGTTACACCGCCGCTGTTTCCGCCTCCACCTTCCCAATTGAAAAGATCTATGAAGCAAAGGGCAACCACGACAGCCCCGAAAACACCTTCTTTATGATGACAACCAAGGGTGAGGATCAGATCCACCCATACAACAATTCTCCCTATTTCCATCTTCTTAAAAAAGGTGAAAACGGTGCCAAGGATAATCTCTTTATTTTTATGGCACAGGAATTGAAATCCACCTCGTCCTCAGCCACTCAGGATAACTTCTCTGCCCAACAGCTTGATTGGCTGGAGGATCTGCTTATCCGTTATTCTGGCACAAACACCAATATTTTTATTATTGAACACGCCTTGATGCGTAATTTCGGCCCCGGAGACCGTGTCAACGGAGCTTACGGCGAGCCCATTATACTTGATGAAAAGTACCCCGGCAATATGCGCTTCAAGTCACTTCTTACTGAATATAAAGAAGCTATTGTGATGTCCGGGCACACCCATCTTTCCTTCTATGAAATGCTGAATTTCTCTGACGAAAACGGCACTGCCGCACGTATGATCCACAACAGCTCCACATCTCAGCCCAGAAGCTATACCGCCTCGGGTACTATCAGCTACAACAGTGAAGGTGCAACCACCGATAAAAAGGGTAGCGAAGGCTACATCGTATCGGTTTACAAAGACTATATTCTCTACACAGGCTACAATCTTACCACAGGAAAGATCATTCCCCGCGCCTGCTATCTGCTCTCCTCTTACAGTGAAAACCGTGAGGACGCAGTTTCCATCTCCTTGAAAAAGGCACCCGACAAAACTCTTTATTCAGTGGGAGAATGGTTCGACGGTAAGGGCATGGAAATTGAAGCAACCTTCAAGGACGGATCCAAAAAGGTTGTATCGGGCTGGGGTGTTTCAAACGTTGGAAAGCTTACTCCCGAAAATCCCGTGGTGGAAATCTTCTACGGCAATGTTAAGGAAAGCGTCAAGATCAATATTTCCTTCAAAAATGAATCAGGTCCTTCATTCAAAGGCGAAGGAACCATTGAAAGCCCATATCTCATTGAAAACGCTGATGACTTCAAGTCTTTGACGGATCTCTTTAATGCATCTAAAACTGAAGCAGGTATGTTTGGCTCAGGACTATATTTCCGTCAAACTGCCGATATTGATATGTCGGGCGTTGAAGGATACATCGGTACTCCTGCCAATGGCGATGATAAGCGATTCTTTGGCGGAAACTATGACGGCGGCGGCTACACACTTACCGTCAACATCAAGTCCACAGGTCAGACCTCCATATTCCCCTATATTTACGGTACCGTCTACAACATGGTTATTCGGGGCTCCATTGAATCTTCTACCAGTGCTCAGCCTATAAGAACCATCAAGGAGGGAGCAGTTGTTGCAAACTGTGATATTTCACTGAAGCTGACCTCTTCTGCAGGTAACTGCATTTGCTACACCAACTATTCCACCGTCTATAACGTATACGTTCACGGTACGGGTGACAGCATTTTCAAGAGCTTTAGCGGTGGTACTGCCATAAAGGTATACTCAAACTGCAAAACCGACAACGGATCCGCTCTCAAAGATAGCCACGCAACTGCCGTTGATTCAGTGCCAAACGTTGCAAAGGTTCTTTCAAACTTCACAACTGCCGATGATGTAGAAGGCATGAACGCACTGAAAAAGGCTCTGGGAGACCGCTTCAACTCTTCTCTGCTCTCGTCCATTTCCGAAAAGGACGGTGCCCTTGTTTTCACTCATCCCGAGGGTCTTGCACCCGATGATGACGGCGGAAAACAGCCTGAACCAAGCTACAAGCTTTCTCCTCTTATGTGGGGTCTTGTACAAAGAAGCTACAACGACAAAACCGCATCCATTCTGCTTTTAAAGGTGAATGACACCTCTGCCCAGCATATTGGCGCTCCCCTTTTTGACGAAGGACTCGTTTATACACTGACAATCGGCGACAAGAGCCAAAAGGTCACTCCGTTTGAAAGGGTTGGACGCCTTGCAATCGGCTTCAATTTGGCTGATTACCCCGATTTTAGCGATATTGAATCAAAGAAATCTTACAATGTTTCCTTGAAGATCGAAAAATCAGACGGTACTCTGCTTTATGAGGGCACTGCCGAAAATGTCTCCTCGGGCAAGACCAACTATTTGCCTGTTGAGGATTTTGAAAAGGAAGAACCTACACCCACTCCCACGCCTACTCCAACACCTACGCCCACACCCGATTCTTCCACCCCGACACCTGATCCCACAGAAACGCTTCCCTCGGGCACACAAGATACTACACCCGAAAATACTGTTCCCGTAGAAGACAACAAAAATGACGGCGGCTTCTCGCCCCTGTTCCTTCTGCCCGTTGCCGCGGCTGTGATCATTGCTGTTGTTTGTGTAATTATACTTTACAGACGAAAGCAGGTAAAAAAATAAATTAAAGCATTAAGCGGTCCTCGACCGCATGGAAAGCTTCGACCATTACGAGTTCTGCCAACAAGCTTTGGCAGTCTCAAATGCGCAACTTCCTATAAAGTAAAAATAAAGCAGGCACGTTGTTATGGTTTCCCATCAGCGTGCCTGTTTTTTAATTTATTCAGCTTTAAAAAGTCAAATTATTCGTCATCTTCGGTTTGTTCAACCCAGTTGCCTTCCTCGATATAATATTCCTTGCCATCGGGTGTGAATTTATACCAACCGTATTTTGATGCACCGTTAAGAGAACCAAATCCTGTCGAGGGTGCCGTATCGTTTTCACCTTCAACACCGATATAATGGAATACACCGCTTGAGTCCAGAGCTGTTACCACATGATCAATGCCACCGGGTATATATCCTACTTCAACAGCAATAATATTGGTCCAGCCTTCAACAGTTTCCCTTACCTGTTCGGCAAAATCACCCGTAACCTTGATCTTACCGTCCTCAGTAAATCCGATGATCAAGCCATCGCCCATGGCTATATCGGCAAGCTTACCCCAGGATAAAATGTCAGATGCATATGTACCTGTAGCAACAACAGTTCCGTCACCCTTAATACCCGCAACGGTAAGAGATTTTACCACAGTGGGATTCATTACCTCCATTCTCTTGGCAATATCCACAATTGCGAGATCTTCGAAGCCTGTAAAGTCAAGTGAGTTGTACTCCTCGGACGTCCAATTAGCATAAAATTTGCCTTTACTGTCCAAAACAATGAAATCATGCTTATCCACCTCAATAAATACAGCGTCATCGGGAAGCACATCACCGGATGGATAATTTTTGAATTCCTGATTACAAGAAGCATTAAAAACTTCTCCGCCGGTAGTAATTTTATGCATCACACCGTCAATAATACAATAACCGGAAATATTTACATTGTTGGAGCAAAACCTGGCGTCCGTAACGTTTTCTGCAACCTTCTTGTTTTCGGAATAAGGCTCACCTGAAAAATCAAGTCCCGAGCTGTTTCTGTAAAGCTCACCGGACTTGGTAAGTACCAAGGATCCCCAATCTGCACCCTTGATGATTTTTTTCACATTAGCAAGCTGAGCATATGCCCTTGCACAGTTTTTATCATCCGCCCCTATTGCAAGAATAGAACCATCTGCAGCAAGGAAATAGTTCGTGCCTGAAAGCCGATCATTTGCCTCCATAGCAGCCTTAATAGCCGCAGAAGACTGTACCGTGTTTCCGTTGTTTTTATTACCGTTATCTCCGTTACCGCCTACTTCTGATGTATCGGGAGGTGTTGAGCTGCATGCCACCAATGCCAAAAGAGTGAAAACAGAAAGCATAAGTGCAATTATCCTATAAAATGTTTTCATACCAATATCCTTTCAAAATCGCAATAATTATGCACTGATTGTACCATAATTGAAGGATATTGTCAATATAAGAAATAATGAAAAAGCATTTCAAGCTATAAAAACATCTAATTTAATAAAGAGCTGTAAAATCTCGGTTCAAGTTTTTACAGCCCCTTTTTTCAATTATTTACTTCCAATTGTAATGGATCTTTATATCGGATACGTCCATTTGGCGTTTATCTGTCAATTCATTCCATTCTTCCTCACTGCCCGTATAATATATATCCTTCAGTTTATGGCATGATCTGAATACGTTATTTCCCATTTTCTTTACACTGTCGGGTATGACCACACTTTTGATGTTGACACAATCCTTGAAGGCATATCCGCCAAGCTCAACTACCGGTTTATCGCAGTACATCGGGGGAATGACGATCCTTTCATCAGTACATGTTCCCTTTGGTTTCAAAATATAACCATCAGCATCTTCATCAAGCTCAAAAATCAGTCCTTCGCTGTATTTTTCAACTGTGTCATTTTTATTGTTTTCCGTTGTTACGGTGTTGGGCGTTTGCTGCGGCGTTTTTGTAATATTATCGGTGGTTTCACTGTTACATGACACGAGAATTGATGCCGATGCCAACAATGCAAAGATCATTATAGCCCTTTTCATATAAAAACCTCCAAAAAGCATACCGATTCATTCTTTACAATTACATATTACCATACATCCTATAAATTTGTCAATATATCCGAATCGAACTTTCAGTCCGTGAAAAAATGAATACCAAACAATTGAAAATCAGCTTTCCCATATTGATTATTTTTAAATTTGTGCTATAATGGTGTATATATAGTTTCAATAATATTAAAGGAGAATAAAATGAAAACAAAGAATATCACGGCACTGCTTTTTGCCCTTGTGCTTACAGTTTTATGCACAAGCTGCAGCTCCCCGACATCAACACCCACTCCAACAACGGAAGCCAAAACCGAAGCTCCCGTCTCCGAGGTAATTACAGAAACCGCCTCTCCCTCAAGCTCTGCAACATCAACATTGCCCGACAATACCATTATCAACACACCTGTCATCACGCCAACTCCCGATGATACTCCTTTCAATCCCGAAATATTCAAAAACACATATTGGATCAACAGCGCCCTTGGTGTCGGATATTTCTTCAAGGACAACGGAAATGCAACCGTATTCATGACAGAAACAAAATCCGAATCCGCATATTCCTTTAACGAAACCACACTTACTCTTGACACTACTCCTCTTCCCTATTCCGTAAAGGACTCAAAGCTCATTATCACCTTTTTTGACGGACTTGACGTTTCACTTGACAAGGCAACCGAGGAACAGTTCAAGGAGCTTATAAAAGAGCCCGATATCACACCCGATATCACGGCTGATTCTGACTACTTCGGACTCACTGTAAAGGAATTTGTCAAAACGGGTGCCGACATTAGCGGTTATATGGGTTTCAACGGAGAATATGAGTTTACGGCATACAACACCGAAAAGAATGAGAAATACACCTTCTCCCTGACGGGCGGTGACATCAAAAAAGCCTTGGACTCCAAGACCTTTGACGATGAATACGAGGACGTTCTCGGAGATTTTGTAATCTCCAAGATCACGGTTATAAGGTTGGACAAAGCCGATCTGCAGAAATACGTTGGCAAGACCATTGCAGAATTTGAAAAGGATGGCTTTGATGTTAATGGCTTTATGTACGCCATGGATCTTACCCTTTTTGCTCATGACAAAAACAACAACAGCATTAAGATAACACTGAACGGAAATGCAAATGAGGTTTACAAAGGCTTGGAGGATCCCTTTGACGAGGATATGGGAGAGGTCTTTGCCGAGTTTACCATAAAAACCATTAACTATAACATTTATTAATTCTCCGCTTTATAATCAAAATTCAATTACGTTGCAATAAAAAAGACACATCACAAGGAAGTTTTTCCAAATGATGTGTCATTTTTATTTGATATTACCGCTTAAGATAGGACTAAATTACTCTTCGCTGAAATAAACTGTATAATCTCCCGTATTGTAGTCCCAATCCGAGCCCTTGGTGATGCTGTTCCACTGCTCCTCGGTACCGTTATACACTATCATTTCCAATACGGTACAGCTTGAGAAGGCATAGCCACTGATCTCCTTAACGCTTACGGGGATGACAATTTTGATCAGAGCATCTCCAAATCCGGAGTAGCCGCCCCTTCCAATTGAAGTTACACCCTCCGAGAATACGATGGTTTCCAATTTTGAGCATCCTGAGAAGGTATTATCAACAACAGTCGTAACGCTACCCGGGATCACAAGCTCGGTGATGGGTGAGCCTTCAAATGCGTATCCCTCAATGCTTGTAACACTCTCGGGTATGATGAGGCTTGTTATTCCCGTATTAGAGAACGCCTCTCCGCCAATTTCCGTAACACCCTCTCCAAGAGCAATGCTTGTGATGTACCTACAATCTGAGAATGCTCCGTACATAAGCTTTCCGCCACCCGTTACAGTTACGTCTGTAAGGGACATGGGAATATAATATGTGGTGTTATAGCGTGAAGTATAGTTCTGTGAGGCTGAATATGAATTTGTAAAACTGTATATTCCGAAAATGAAGCCGAACAATGTTTTCGTGCTTGCACTCTGAGTACCTGCAACGTTTCCTACAAAGGGTACCGTCAATTTTTTCAAGCTTGAACAGCCTGTAAGGGCTGAAGCTCCGATTACGGTAACACTGTCGGGAATTACAAGCTCCTCAATGGAGCTACAGCTTGCAAATGCATACGTACCGATTTCAGTTAGTCCATTTGAAATGGTTACGTTTTTAAGCGAAGTACAGCTTGCAAATGCTCTTTCGCCTATTGCAGTAACACAATTTGGAATTTCAACACCTGTAATATCCTTCATCGTATAGAACGCATACTTATAAATCTTATACTCGCCTATATTTGAATGTGTGGGAAGAACAAGCCGGGTATCGTTTCCGCTATAGCCTATAAGATAGTTTGCGTTTTCGTCCATATAGAACATATATCCGTCACTGTCCGCCCATACCCTTGAAGCTACGTCAAGGCTTGTATGCACTGCCAAAGCATTTGTGCCGATGCCGCCGAGGGACCATGAGTCACCCTTGGTAACAGTCACGGACGGTGAAAGATCATAGATCTCAACAAGCTTACTGCAACCGCTAAAAGCATATGACTGTACTGTGGTTACTGATGCTCCAAGCACTACTGACGTAAGATTTGAGCAATTATAGAACGCATATCCGTCGATGGTGGTTACACTGTTGGGGATTACGATACGTCCAAGCTTGCTGCAGGACTGGAAGGCGTACTTTCCAATTACCGTGATGCTGTTTCCAAGTGTGATCTCCTTAAGGGAAGCGCAGTTGGAGAAACAATACTCGCCCATTGAAGTAACAGAATCGGGAATTACAATGCTTTCAATTCCCGAGAAATAGAAGGCTTTCTTTCCGATGGTCGTTACACTGCTTGGGATTATGACGGTTTTCAGATTTGAACAAAGGCTGAATGCTTCAATGCCTATGTAGGTAATACCGTCGGGAATATTTATTTTTTTAAGCTTTGAGCAACTGTTGAAGGCATAGTCACCAATGCTCGTTACGTTATCGCCAAGAATTATCTCCTCAATGCTTGAACAGCTACCAAAGGCGCCGTTAAATATACAACCGCCGAAAACGGTTACTGATTTGATGGTTTGAGGAATATTTGTACTGCTTCCCGTACTGTTGAAAAGATACCATAAACTGTACTGTGTCGTGCTTGTAGAATCCCTCAAGCTATCGCCTATGAATGGAAGAACGATGGTTTCAAGACTTGTACATCCCCTGAATATATCTATGCCGATAAAAGTTACACTTTCGGGGATTATTACCTTCTTGAGACTTGAACAAGAATAGAATGCAAGTCTTTCAACTCTCTGTACCTCATCTCCCAAAACAATTTCAGAAATCATTGAGCAGTTATAGAAAGCTCCGTAATTTACGTTACCGCCATTGATCTTTACATACTTAAGGCTCAGGGGGATATAGTAGGTTGATGAGGTATCATAGCTGAGCTTTTCGCCGTAAAATTTCTGTGTAGCAGCCTTGCCGCCCTCATATGATGCAGAACCGAAAATATATCCAAAGGGATACTGATAGGTTTCCGTATTAGTCTTGATTCTGTCTCCCACAAATGGCAGAACAACGCTTTCAAGACTGCTGCAGCCCGAAAGAACTGCGCCGCCAATATATGTAACGCTGTCGGGAATTACAATGCTCTTCAGTGATGAGCATCCTGAAAATGCCGATGCTCCAATTTCTGTAACGCCTTCGGGAATGACTACCGATTCAAGCTTATTACATACGTTGAACGCGCCCTGACCGATGGTCTTTACCGTTTTTGGAATTACCACCCTTGTAATATTAGTACAGCTTACGAACGCTCTGTCTCCAATTGCGGTTACGGTATATCCGTTAATGGATCTGGGGATCACGATCTCTGTATCCTCACAAGATCCGATTCCCGTAACGGTACAGGTCACTTTATCCTCATTTACGGAATATGCCAATCCCTGAGAGCCTGCAACAATTACCTTTTCTTCAAATACATAGTCACAACGCACACAAAGAAGCCCGAGAATTCCATCCTCTGTTTTTGTTGCTTCCTTGATTATTTTCCAATCGCCCTCTGTATGTCCAAGGGCTGAAACTGTTACTTGGCGTACAAGTATGTCTCCGCATACACCGCAGTGGATTCCCGCTGTAAGTCCTGTTTCCGTACATGTAGGCTCTACCGCCTTGTCGGTCACTTCACTGTGTCCAAGAGCCGCTACTGTATTTTGAGGAACAAGCACGTCACCGCATACACCGCAATGACTTCCCTCTGTAAGTCCCGTTTCCGTACACGTGGGATCTACCGCCTTGTCGGTTACTTCCGTGTGTCCAAGAGCCGCTACTGTATTTTGCCCTACAAGCACGTCACCGCATACACCGCAATGACTTCCCTCTGTAAGTCCCGTTTCCGTACACGTGGGCGCAACTGCATTATCGGTTACTTCCGTGTGTCCAAGGGGCGAAATAACGTTTTGCGGAACTAAAATTTCCTTACAGATGCCGCAGGATACTCCGTCGGTAAGTCCTTCCTCAGTACAAGTTGGCTCATATCCCGCAACGGTTACCTTGCTTGTGTGTCTGCAAACGAAATTGGGGCATTTTCCGCTCTCGGTAAATTCATAGTACACTCCACCGATGGTTCTTGATTCGGTACACATATATCCCGATCCCATTGATGAACCTATGGCATAAAAATAATACCAATCTCCGTTTACCTGCTGCCATCCTGTCTGCATTTCGCCATCAACATAGTATCTTGTTGTGCCGTTCTTCTTCTGAATGTTTGCAGCTGTGTTGCTGTTAGCCGCGTTTGCGTAGTCACAGTTTACAAAGCCGTTGTAGAGGATATATCCATCCTCATGGTATGTATATGTGATTCCGCCAATTGCTCCGCTGTCCTTAAGTGCATAAGGTGTTGCGGAAGTTGAAGCATAGAAGTAGTAAACCTTGTTGCCGATGTACATCCACTTTGTTGCCGCGCGTCCGTATACTGCATCGCTGGCTCTGAAGTAGTAGGTTGTTCCGTCAATTGTATGCCAACCTGTCTGCTTAACACCGTCAACATAGTAATAAAGCTCACCGCCGTTGGTCTGAAGACCGTTCATGGCTTTTACGGTATGATCCTCGTCAAACTCACGGATATATCCGCCAAGCTTATAAGTAGGCTCTGTTACCATGTAGCCTGTTGTTGAGAGGAAATAGTAGAGATTTTCGGGATTTGAAGAATACTGCTCGGAAATTCCGTTCACTACCTTGGGTCCCGATCCGTCGGCATGGCGCCATCCGATTACGTTGATACCGTCCTCGTAGCACTTGGTTCCGTTTTCATCGGTTACAAATCCGTCGGCAATCTCAAGTCCTGTTTCGTCGTTCCAGAGGTAATACTTGCCTTGGATCTTCTTGTCATAGTTTATAACGACATTTGTTGCAGAGGAGGCATAATAGGTTTTTCCGCCGTGTACGAACCATCCTCCGATTTTTTCACCGTCAACGGTATAGTAAAGCTTGTCACCAACGGTTACAAACTCACCCTCATCAACGGGTACTTCATTTGCTCCCAAAACCGAAAACATCGCTGCTGACATCATGAAAACAAGGATCATGGCGCATATCAGCATTATTTTGTTTTGCCTTTTCATGTTTTTTGCCCTTTCTTTTAATTATTTACAGTTTTCAAAGACTATAATATAGTATCAAAATAATAATTTTTTTGCAATACCTATTCCATATTTTTTTCATAATCTTTGAAAAACTGCATTTGATGATTGTTTTTCAACCGTTTTTTCACTTTATCATTTAGTATACTCAATTATTGAGTAAAAGTCAATACTCAAAATTTGAGTATG
>SVUF01000139.1 GCA_015063395.1 Oscillospiraceae bacterium | reverse complement strand
GCTCTCCGTTTCCGAAAAGTGTTCCTTCAATACGGTCGCCCCCTGCAAGAAGTCCCATTTCGCTGTCTGCAATAGCGCATCCGCGGTCGTTGTGGGGGTGCAGGGAAATGATCACGTTTTCCCGTCCGTTGAGGTTCTTGCACATATATTCAACCTGCGCCGCATAAATGTGGGGCATTGAATGGGAAACCGTTACGGGAAGGTTGATGATCACCTTGTTGTCGGGTGTGGGCTGCCATACTGAAAGCACTCTGTTGCATATTTCTGCTGCAAACTCCGGCTCAGTACCTGTAAAGGACTCGGGAGAATACTCAAAGGTGATGTTCATGTCAGGGTCGGCATTTTCGCGGTATTTACGGCAAAGCTCTGCGCCGAAAACTGCGATGTCGATGATCTGCTCCTTGGATTTTCTGAAAACCTGCTCTCTTTGAGCCACCGATGTGGAATTATAAAGGTGAACGATCACGTTCTTTGCGCCCTTTACCGCCTCAAAGGTCTTGGCAATTATATGTTCTCTTGACTGAGTCAACACTTGAATTGTGACGTCGTCGGGGATAAGGTTCTGTTCAATTATAGCACGGCAGAATTCATATTCCGTTTCAGATGCCGCAGGGAAGCCCACCTCAATTTCCTTGAAGCCCACTTTGCAAAGGAGCTTGAAGAACTCAAGCTTTTCCTCAAGGGACATGGGAATGATGAGAGCCTGGTTTCCGTCTCTCAGATCTACGGAGCACCAAATGGGCGGTTTTTCCACGGATTCCTTTTTGAGCCAATCATATGTGACTCCCATGGGGGCAAAATACTGTTTTTGATATTTCTGTGTGTTGTTCATGTTCTGATCCTTTCTTCAGTGCTGCGGGGAATTTTCCAAAATTGATTTCCAAATTAATTCTTGAATTTATACAATTAAAAAATCCCCTTTACGCAACAGTATCGAGTAACTTTTGCATAAAAGAGACGAAGATAAAGCTATTCTCCGCGGTACCACTCTTTTTGGTGAGAGCATCACCCACTTGCGTTTGTCTGAAAACAAACCTCTCTATGACGGGAGAACCCGTCCGAGTCTACTTGAGCCACGGCTTTTAGTTCCGTCTCTTTCGGTCGGCGACTCAGGGAAGAGTTATGTCCGCCCAAGCATACCGCCTCTCAGCAACAGCGGCTCTCTGTGATGCTTTCTGCGAATTTGATTCCCTTCACAGTCTTTATTGCCATATATTCTATACTATTTTTACTTTTTTGTCAATACACCCAATAAACTTTTTTGAAAAAGTTTACTGAGTATATTGATATTTCTTACAAATTAATTTACAAAGTCGGGTAAAACGGCTTATATTTTAAGAGTCCAGCCGTATTTATCCTCACTCTTTCCCCACTGGATTGACGTGAGGGTATCATAGAGCCAAGAGGTGACTTTCCCAATACCGCCGTTGTTTACTGTGTATTCCTTGTTTTTATAGCAAAGCTTGCCGATGGGAGACACAACAGCTGCAGTTCCGCATCCCCAAGCCTCCTCAAGAGTGCCGTTTTCAAGAGCCGAGATAAGCTCATCAACACTGAGAAGTCTTTCCTCCACCTCATAGCCGTGATCCTTCAAAACCTCGATGCATGATTTTCTTGTAATTCCGGGAAGTATGGATCCTGTAAGAGAGGGAGTTACGATCTTACCGCCTATTTTGAACATTACGTTCATGGCGCCGACCTCCTCAATGTATTTGCGCTCAACACCGTCAAGCCAAAGAACCTGTGAGTATCCCATCTTACTTGCTCTTTCTCCCGCTCTTGTGGAAGCGCCGTAGTTTCCTCCGCATTTTGTATATCCCGTTCCGCCTTTTACAGCTCTTACATCCTCATCCTCGATCAGAATTTTAACAGGGTTGATGCCCTCTGCATAGTAGCTTCCCGAGGGAGAAGCGATGAGCATGAATGTGGCGTGCTGAACCGTATGCACTCCAAGGGATTCGTCGTTTCCGAAAAGGAAGGGACGGAGATACAGGGATGTGCCGAAGGAGTGGGGGACCCAATCCTTTTCAAGCTCCACAAATGTTGTGAGGATCTCCATAAAGTCGTCCTCGTCAATAAGAGGAAGACACATACGGTCGGCAGAGGAGTTCATGCGCTTTGCGTTTTCGCGAGGTCTGAAAAGCTGAACCTCTCCCTTTTCTGTGCGGTATGCCTTGAGTCCTTCAAAAATTTCCGCTCCGTAGTGAAGCACGGTTGAAGCAGGGTGAATGCTGATATTTCCAAAGGGTACGATGCGGTGGTTGAACCAGCCCTTGCCGCTTTCGTAGTCCATGACAAACATATGGTCCGAAAAAACCTTTCCAAAGCCCAATTCGTTTTCGGGGGGCATTGTTTTCGGCGCTGTTGTTTTTGTGATCTCTATATTCATTTCTATCTCCTGATGCTTTTGTCAAGCTTAATCTTTATCAAATTCAGAATTTAGATGTTATTGTAGCACATTACATTGCTAAAGTCAAGGGGTATTCTATAATTTTTTTTGAAAACTATTGACAATTGCACTTTACTGTGCTAAAATGTTAAAAAAATAAAGAA
This sequence comes from Oscillospiraceae bacterium, assembly GCA_015063395.1. Classification (GTDB taxonomy): domain Bacteria; phylum Bacillota; class Clostridia; order Oscillospirales; family CAG-272; genus SIG714. The sequence goes on along the minus strand of SVUF01000139.1, from coordinate 422 downwards.
AAACGGAAGAATTTTGAGTTTTATTTACGATTTTCTTCCTTCTTATTATAATCTTATTATAATAACTGTTACGCGGTTTTTAAATACGGCGCAATTTGCATGAACGGAATTGTGTTTTCTTGCAAATAAGGGCTTTTTGGAGGATTGTCAATGAATATATCAGGGTCACTTTTGAGAAGTGATGAAAAAACAGTATTCAAGCTTCGCTCGCTTTATAAAAAATTCGGATATACTCAGTTCAAGATGAGCAAGTTTGAGGAATATGAATTATACGTACAGAACAAGAATTTTCTCATATCGGATCATATAATAACCTTTACGGAAAACGGAAAGCTTATGGCGCTGAAGCCCGACGTGACTCTTTCCATTGTGAAGAACAGCAAGATCACAGATGGCTTTGTTGGCAAGGTGTATTATGACGA
>SVUF01000138.1 GCA_015063395.1 Oscillospiraceae bacterium | reverse complement strand
AAGTACGATATCCGTTGCAATATCACAGGCATGGAGAGAAACCACCATGTGAATGGTACCATCGGGCTTAAAGTTTGAAATGTCATCACAGATAAACTCCATTTGGTAGCCAAGTTGACTTGCAAGGTCACTGCAAAAGGCAATTACATCTGCTTTAAGGTCAACAGCATACATTTTGACCTGTCTTCCCTTAATTGCTGTCAAAAAGTGGTACACGGCAAAGCTGAGATAGCTTTTTCCGCAGCAAAGATCGCACACGTTCAGTGTACCTTCTGCGGGGAGCTCGGTATATATATCCTCAACGATCTCAAGAAACTTGTTGATCTGACGGAATTTTGACATTTTTTTGTCATGAATTCTTCCGTCCGCAGAGCAGATTCCCAGCTTTGTGAGAAATAATGAGGAGTTTTCCGGTGTGATTATATAATTCTTTTGTTTATTGTGGGATTGTATTGGAAGGTCAAGTGCGGAAAGCTCAATGCCGGAGTGCTTGATCTTGTCGAGAATTGTGATCCTTCCTTTTTTGGAGATCATAACAGAACAGTCACCTGCGGGAGTAATGATATTTGTTCTTTTATATTCAAAAATCGCCATGTCACACAGCATTTCCGCGGAGCTTTCAAGAGGTATGTTTTTTCTGTCAGCCTTGTTGTCGGCAGTGTATTTTGTCAATCCCAAGAAAAGATTTCCGCCCTTTTCGAATATAACGCCCTCTGCTTTGTTGGGCAAAGAAGAAGACATTGGTGAAGCGAAAACGATCTTTTTCAGCATTTTGTTTTTGATTACAATATCAATTATATTGAGAAGCTTGGTGTATTCGTTACTTTTTTTTACAAGGGTTTCCATATTTTATCCTTTATTGACTATTACGCACTTATGGGTGCATAAATTTATTTGAGCATATTATAGCAAAAAAAAAGTTAATTTTCAAGGAATTTGTAAAAAATTATAAAATTCAAGATTTATTCATAATATTGTGATATAATGAATACAATTATCCCTTTAAGGAGGAATCCCATGAGAAAGGTTTTGAGGATCGTCGTTGCATTTTTGTTGCTTTCTACGGTCATTTTTGCTTTGGGAACATTTGATTCTTTTGCATATACGGACAAATTTGATGAAAACGTTCTTGAAGAAAAGATCACAGATGTTTATACCGACATTCGCAATGCCCGCGGATACAGCTATAAGGGATATTGCGGAACCTTCATCATTGATCAGCTGAAAGCCTTAAAGATCGGATACCTTTCAAACGGCGGAAGCCTCAACGGCAACAAATGGTTTGTGAACCTGAAAAGCGGTGTTACTTCCTATGGATATACTCAAATTAAATATGAAGGAAACAACTGTCTTTACGATATTGTTGAGGCAAATGAAGGCTGTGCTGTCTATAATATTGTGATAAGCTTTACATATCAGCTTGGATATTCATATGAAAAGCCCGGTGCGGGCCATGCCTTATTAATATATGCAATTTCCGACGGATATGTTTATTTTACGGAAAACTTTACCTTTGACGGAATCAAAGAGGGCGGAATGATAAAGCTCTCTCTCATTGACTTTTATGAAAGATTCAATGCCGATTACGGTGTTGCCATTGGTGCTGTTCATTTTGTAAATAAAGAAAAAGAGCTTACGGATAAAATCGAGGCTGTATATGCTGAGGTTAATAACATGTGCAGCGATGACGGTGAAAGCCTTGGATTTGTAAACGGTCAGCTCGATGTCCTTGAAATTGGATATGTGATCAACAGCGGAAGCGATGAAAACGGCGGGTTGTATTCAGCTCTTGAAAAATGGGGACTTACTGAAAACAGCTATATTCAAAGAAAGTTTGAAGGAGATACTGCACTTTGTGATATTATGGAGTGTGTTGAAGCATCGGAGCTTAGGGACATTGTTGTAAGCTTTGGAAATGCAGATGAGGGACATTCTGTATATATTTACGGTATGCTTGGAGATCATCTTTATTTTGTTGAGGACAGTGAGCATTTTGGATATGATGCAGGTCAAGCCATCAAAATGACTGTAGAAGATTTTTGCAGAAGCTACACCGAGATTTACGGAGCAATGAGCGGTGCTGTTCAGTTTGTAAAGACTGATAGTGAAGGATATGTCACCGTAAAGAATGTTGGTGCAGGCAGACTTTTGAATATTTACGACGACAGGGATGTTGAAGGAACATCGGTGACCGTCTACAGATCAGATAAGACCACGGGTCAGTATTTCAGATTTGAATTTGACGGTGTTGGGTTTAAGCTCTATTCTCTCTGTGCGCCTGAAAAGGCAGTGGGGCTAAACGACAGCAATAAAGCGATAATAACAAATAATATTGACGATTGCAGCTGGCTGATTGAAAAGGTCAGCGGCGGATATCTTATAAGACTCGCATCGGATCCCCAAAAGGTTCTTGCTTCCTCGGGAAATTATAACAGCGCAAGAGTTGTTGTTGCTGATTATGTTGAAGGCAACAGATTCCAGCTTTGGACTTTTTCTGACAATGAGCTTGAAAAGGCTTTGAAATGCTATAAGGTTACATTTAATTCTGACGGAAAAAGCAGGGAAGTCTATTGCTCCTACGGTGAGATCCCAATGGCACCGAGGACAACTGATTATGTAACAAATGAGGGTATCAGTTATTTTGATTCTTGGGACCGCGATCTGTCTCCCGTAACTTCGGATTGTACCTATACAGCGCAGTATAGATTTGTTTCTGTGGAATATGAGATTTCATGGAATACGGGAAATGGTGTCATTGTTGAAACCGTTGATTGCGGCTGTATCCCTGTTTATGCTGATAATGTAATGTATGACAGGCTTCCGACGGCTGTTTATTGTGATGCTGAATACAAGGTTTATCACTGTGAAGCGGACGAAAATGGTAAGAGATTTTATTTTGGCGATGAAATGCTTATGGGTTGGCATGTTCTGAACGGTGAAAAAAGGTATTTTTCCAAGGTCTCCGGATACATGATCACCAAACCAACAACAATTGAAGGCGTGCGCTATTACTTCAAT
>SVUF01000137.1 GCA_015063395.1 Oscillospiraceae bacterium | reverse complement strand
TTTTTTCAACATCTTCATTGCTTTTTCATTTTTAAGAATGGGTGAAGCGTTTTTTATCAGCGGAATAGAGGTATGTTTTTTTGCATAGTTTAATATTCTTTGTCCTGTTTCATTAAAGTCTAAAATTTTTATATATTCAGGCATCATTCCTGCCCATTCCTTTGTTATTCCCAAAAAGGCACATAAAACCCCTCTTCTTATTCTGCTGTAAGCATATCGCTTTGACTTTACTTTACTGAAAATTTCTTCAAGAGAGTTGCTGTCTTCCAATGCCTTTTTTATCTTGTTTTCAAGTCCCTCCGAAATATCAGGGGTTTCAGCAAGTTGTTCTCTCGACATCAATATAAGAGAGGAAATAATAGCCTTTTCAGCAGCTTTTATTGACACGGGCGATAAGCCATTATATATTGTATAAGCGTTTTCAGGAACAAAATTTGAGATATTATCCATATTTTCCCTGATGTATGATGCAGATGCAAAATTCCCGCTTGTTATAATTGAATTATGGCCTATCCCTGTCCTTGGGATTAAAACAGGCTTTATACTCGAATTTTCTCGTATCAGCTCTTTTAGATATTCAATAGCCAAAAGGTTGTTGGGATAGCTCAATATTTCTTGAGCTTCACATCCCAAATATTGAGAAACTGCATTCCCTCTTGCACTGGCAAAGGATACTCCTTTTGAAAGATTTTCTGACAACATTTTTTTATATTCATTATTCTCATTTGCAAGAAATTCAGCAATTTTTTGTAAATCGTCTATATTGCTATGCTCCGCCCCAAAAACAAGATAATCAATGCAACCAAGGCTGTTCAATGTATATACAGAGGCCTTTGCATACCCTTCCGCTGACCGCAGCACACAGACAGATGGGTTATCAAGAACCAAATCTATTCCGCACTTTAACACCGCTTCAGCTCTTACTTCTTTAGGGAAAACTGCAAAATCACCACGTTGAACAAAATTACCGCTCATAAGCGCAACAATCCCATCACAACCTGTGATTTTTCTTGCTTCTTCAATCTGATATTTATGTCCGTTATGAAACGGATTGTACTCGCTTATAATTGAAGCAATTTTCATGTTTCCCCCTCCTCCATACAAAAACATTTAATATTGTATCATAAAATCAGCCTGTAGTCAAATTAAAGCGGGATATGCTATTGTTTTCATTGACTTTTTGTGCTAAAAATGATATAATTTCAAAATATGTAAAATTTTTAGGAGTTGATAGAATGCTCGCTATAATAGATTATGGTGCCGGAAATCTGCGTTCTGTACAAAAAGCATGTGAATATGTGGGTGCAACAGCAGAAATTACATCAGACAAAAATAAAATACTTGCTGCTGATCATGTAATTCTCCCGGGGGTTGGTGCCTTTGGAGATTGTATGTCAAGTATAAAAGAAAGAGACCTTGACGCTTGCATTAAAGAAGTAATAGCAAATAAAGTTCCTTTTCTCGGTATATGTCTTGGACTTCAGTTGCTTTTTGAGAAAAGTCAGGAGTCTCCGAATTCAGAGGGTCTTGGCATATTTAAAGGTGAAATTGTGAAGATTCCGGACAATCCTGAACTTAAAATCCCTCACATGGGTTGGAACTCCGTTACATTTCCTAAAACATCCCCGTTGTTTGAGGAAATTGATGAAGGTTCTTTCGTTTATTTTGTTCACTCATTTTATATGGAGCCTGAAGACAGCTCAATTATTTCTGCGACATGCAACTACTCAAAAGAACTTCCTGTTGCATTGAGCGCAGACAACGTTCACGCAACTCAATTTCATCCTGAAAAAAGCGGCAAAGTTGGTCTTCGAATTCTTAAAAACTTCGTTGATTTGGGAGGTGTAAAATAATGTTTGCAAAAAGAATAATTCCTTGTCTTGATGTTAATTGCGGAAGAGTTGTAAAAGGAGTAAATTTTGTAAACCTCCGAGATGCAGGCGACCCTGTAGAAATTGCAAAAATGTATAATGAAGCAGGGGCTGACGAGCTTGTTTTTCTTGATATAACCGCCACACACGAATCAAGAGGCACCGTAAAGGATATGGTGCGAAAGGTAGCTGAAACCGTGTTTATTCCCTTTACGGTAGGGGGAGGTATCAGCTCTGTTGAAGGCTTCAGAGAGCTTTTGATGGAGGGGGCTGATAAAATCTCCATTAACTCCTCTGCCATCAGAAATCCCCGACTTATAACAGATGCTGCCGATAAATTTGGCAGACAATGTGTTGTTGTGGCAATTGACGCAAAGCGCAGAGCCGATAATAGCGGTTGGAACGTATACATAAATGGCGGCAGAATCGATACAGGGCTTGATGCAATCACTTGGGCAAGAATCGCTGACAAACTTGGTGCAGGTGAAATACTTTTAACTTCAATGGACTGTGACGGCACAAAAGCCGGTTATGATATCGAGCTTACAAAGACTGTTTCCGAAGCAGTTTCAATTCCGGTTATCGCCTCCGGCGGTGCAGGTACATTGGAGCATTTCAAAGACGCCTTAACAAAAGGAAAAGCTGATGCTGTACTTGCGGCTTCACTTTTTCACTTTCGGGAAATTGAAGTTATGGACCTGAAAAAATACTTAAATAACGAGAATGTTTCTGTTAGAATATAATCAAAAAACCAATTCACTAATGTGAATTGGTTTTTTGACTTTATTTCCTTAAATTATCAAGAATTTCAAGTCCTTCTTTTACGAATAATTCCGCAACACCTGCAGCAAAGCTTGAGGAACGAGCCTCATATCCACCCTCTGCATAAGAATCTTGAGTCGGGAAATATCCCTCGCTTCCATTTGCGAGAATCAAAGGAAGAACCATATCCCATCCCTCTGCCTTCTTCAGTTCTCTTCCAATATATGTAAATCCTTCACCCGGAATAGAAACAAAACCAATATTCCCAAGCTTTATTCCTGTCATCTTCATTTGGAAGCTATCAGGTGCATTTTCAAGTCTTACCATTCTTAACGCTTCGGCAACGACTGTTGTAAGCTCCATTGCAGTATATGGAATTTCGTCATCTTTTCCTGCTTCATGAA
>SVUF01000022.1 GCA_015063395.1 Oscillospiraceae bacterium | reverse complement strand
CGGTCTTTTTATAGACCACGGAAGCGGTGTTGTCATCGGCGAGACCACCATCATCGGCGACAACTGCACCATCTATCAGGGAGTCACCCTTGGCGGTACAGGTAAGCAGACAGGTAAGCGTCACCCCACTCTCGGCAACGGCGTTATGGTCGGAGCGGGAGCAAAGGTCCTCGGTCCTGTCATCATCGGCAACAACTCAAAGATCGCCGCAGGCGCTGTTGTGCTTTCCAACATTCCCGAAAATTCAACTGCTGTGGGTATCCCCGCAAGAGTTGTAAAACAGAACAACACCAAGGTAAACGACCTTGACCAAGTCCATATCCCCGACCCTGTTTCACAGGAATTCTGCCGCATGAACATACGTCTTGCCGCCGCAGAAAAAAAGCTTGCAGAGCTTACAGGGGAAAACTAACACCAAGAAGGAAACCTAAAATGAAACTTTATAATTCACTGACAAGAAAAAAAGAAGAATTTGTACCGATTGAGCCCGGCAAGGTAAAGATGTACACCTGCGGCCCTACGGTATATCACTTCGCACACATCGGAAATCTCCGTTCCTATATTATGGAAGATGTCCTTGAAAGATATCTTCGTTACGACGGATACGATGTTACACGTGTTATGAACATTACCGACGTCGGACATCTTTCCTCAGACGGAGACACAGGCGAGGACAAAATGCTCAAGGGCGCAAAAAGAGAAAAGAAATCCGTCCTTGAAATTGCCAAATTTTATACCGATGCTTTTTTCGATGATTGCAAAAAGCTTAATATCAAAACTCCCGACGTAGTTGAGCCCGCCACAGGATGTATTGATGACTTTATCACGGTCATCTCGTCCCTCATTGAAAAGGGATATGCCTATGAAGCAGGCGGAAATATCTACTTTGACACCTCAAAGCTGAAGGATTATTATGTTTTCCACAACTTCAACGAAGAAGACCTTGAGGTAGGTGTCAGAGAAGGGGTTGAAGCTGACGGAAACAAGCGTAACAAGGCTGACTTTGTGCTTTGGTTCACAAAATCCAAATTTGACGACCAGGAACTTAAGTGGGACAGCCCATGGGGCGTTGGATATCCCGGTTGGCACATTGAGTGCTCTTGCATTTCAATGAAGCATCTTGGTGAATATCTTGATATCCACTGCGGAGGAATCGACAACGCATTTCCTCACCACACCAACGAGATCGCTCAGAGCGAGGCATATCTCGGCCACAAGTGGTGTAACTATTGGTTCCACATTCTCCACCTCAACACAAGCAGCGGAAAAATGTCAAAATCAAAGGGAGAATTCCTTACAGTTTCCCTTCTCGAATCCAAGGGCTACAATCCCATTGCATACCGTATGTTCTGCTTAGGATCCCATTACCGCAAGAGCCTTGTTTTCACATATGAAAATCTTGACAATGCAGTAATTTCATACAATAAGCTAATTCAGAAGATCGCCGCTGTCAAGGACGAGGGTGAGCTTGATGCTGAAGCCTTTGATGCGCTGAAGTCAGAATTCAAGGCTGCTCTTGACAACGACATCAACACCTCACTTGCAATTACAGCTCTTTACAGCGTTCTCAAGTCCAAAACAAACGGTCACACAAAGCTTGCTCTTATTGAGGACTTTGACAGAGTACTCGCCTTGAATCTTTTGAGCGAGGCTGACAAAGCAAGAAAAGAAGCTGAAAAGGAAAGCGCAGAAGCACCCACAGAGGAGCTTTCCGACGATCCCTTTATCCGCTCGATCCAGGAAAAGATCGCCGCAAGAACCGCCGCAAAAAAGGCAAAGAATTATGCAGAAGCAGATGCTATCAGAAACGAGCTTGAGGCTATGGGCGTAATTCTTACAGACACCGCCAAGGGTACGACATTTACTATCAAGCAGTAAAAGCTTACCCCAAAATTTATATCAGAATTTACATCAAGGCGAAAATTTGGAGTTCCATTTTTTCGCCTTCACTGTATTATTAAAAACGAAAGGAGTACGGCAAGAGATCCGTAAACAGAAATGAAAAAGATCCTTTATACCGCCCTTGCGTTGTTGCTTTGCGGCGCTGCCTTGTTTTTGTCTTCATGCACGGCTCTCAGTGAGCTTGAACAGCTTGGTGTTAAGGGATGGCTTGAGCTTGGCGCGCCCTTGGGAATTAAAACTGAGGAGCCTCCAAAACCCGTCTTAACACCTACTCCCGAAACACCGTACCCAACCACCGTCATTACTCCCTCGCCAACTGCTCCCGATTTTGATTTGCCCACTTCTCTGCCTATAATCATAACCCCGCCCACAATTACTCAGATCATCGACGGCTTAGAACATAAATATTTCGACAATATTCCCGTTATGCTTTCATATACGGGAGCTCCCTCGGCTTTTTCGGGAGTTAATTCCTCTGCCGTGATCAGCGCGGTTGATTATATTGAATACCGCACAAGCTCGGGCAATACACTTTTTAATCACAGAGACAGGGACGAGCTGGAAAGCCTCCTTTCAGGAGAGGAATATTTTGCGGATGTGATCTATGTGCCGATCTCCGATGCTATTAAATATGCACGGCTCGGTTATTTATCACCCATAAACCACGATGTGCTTTCAATTGAGACGGAAGAGGTATACTATACCGATGTATGCGAGCAAAATTCACCCGATGAATACACCTATTTTACTCTGCCTTCATTCAGCACCCCATATGAGCACTCAATTGTGGTCTATTGCAACACAGATCTTTTGGCAAGAATAACGGGGGACAACAGTATTCTCACAGCAGTTGAGGAAGGCACTTGGACCGTGGACCTTCTTTTCAAATATATTTCTCTTGCAAAGGAGAATCTCTCAGACGGTTATCTTAGTGCTGATACAAAGCTTTCAAAGGAGCTTCTTACAGGAACTCTTTTGTCCTGCAGTCTCACCGATGCGACAAGGGAAATTGCAGAGTATATTGCCTCCGCCTTCAATTATTCTGAAGAAGACTCAGCAATTGAGAGCTTCTTCCAAGGAAGGACCGTTTTTTATATCGGTGAAACAGAAGACCTGAGAAAATTCAACAAATCCGCAGATTCCTATGCAATTCTTCCCCTTCCGTGCGAGAATCAGTTTGAGGAAAAATATCCCGTAATGTATGATCCCGACCAAGTTTATGTTCTTGCAGTACCAAAAACCGCAGTAAACGCAGATCAAGCAATGATCATGATGGATATGGTTGCCATGGGTACAAGATATCAGTTCAGATTTGATTTTATCGAATCAATGTACGCAGCCTACATCCGCCAAAACACCTCAATTTTATATACAAGTGTATCAAGATTTGACGGAACAGTTTATACGCAACCAATAAAGGACAACAGTCAAGAAGAAAAAACGGAGGATCAAAATGACGGTATTTAACCGATTCGCCCCTATAATCAGAGATTATATTTATGAAAACGGCTGGCATGAATTACGCCCTGTGCAAACACGCAGTGCAGAGGTGATTTTTGACTCCGAGGACAATCTTCTGATATGCTCATCAACCGCTTCAGGAAAAACCGAAGCGGTGTTTTTTCCCATAATTTCTTCCTTGCTGACAGGTACGCCCCACATGTCCTCGGGCGGATTTTCAGTTTTGTATATCGCCCCCTTGAAGTCACTTATCAATGACCAATACCGCCGTATTTCCGATCTTTTATCCTTAAGCGAAATACCTGTTACCCATTGGCACGGAGATGTGGGCACATCACACAAGAAAAAAGCTTTGAAGGATCCCCGAGGTATATTGCAGATCACTCCCGAATCCCTTGAAAGCATGCTCATCAACCGCCACAGCGATATTGTATCGATTTTCGGCGCTCTTGAATTTGTTATAATCGATGAAATGCACAGTATGATGAACGCGGACCGCGGATTGCAGGTGCTTTGCCAGATTTCAAGGATCGAATCCATTCTTGGACGCGACATTCGCAGAATTGGGCTTTCGGCAACCATCGGGGACACAGCCGTTGGGACAAAATGGCTTAGCGGCGGCTCTTCGAGGGAAACCGTTGTCCTTACCGACGAGGGAATTAAAAAGCGTTGGCGTGTTGCAACAGAGCATTTTTTCGTCCACGACAGAAGCTTTTCCCGCCGCAAAGCTGAAGAAAACGCAGGCGAAAAATCCATCAATACCCCTTCAAATGTAAGCATCGAAGCATCGGGAGAAGAAATTGTAAAAGAAGGCGAAAAGCCTAAATCCGATGCGGGCTATGAATTTATTTATAAATGTATCCGCAACAAAAGCTGTATTGTATTTTCAAACTCCCGTGAGGAAACTGAATTTGCAACAGCAACCCTACGGCAAATTGCCAAAAGACAGGGCGACCCTGAAAGAGTACTTATTCACCACGGAAACCTTTCCGCCGCTCTTCGCGAGGATGCCGAAGACAAGCTAAAGCAGGAGGATGACAAATACACCGTCTGCGCAACTGTAACCTTGGAGCTTGGAATTGACATCGGTCAGCTCGAACGTATCGTTCAGATTGAATCACCCTCAACAGTTGCGGGATTTCTCCAAAGACTTGGCAGATCGGGAAGACGTGACGCGCCACCCGAGGTCATTACGGTAATACGCGAGGAAGAACCCCTGCCAAACGCTCCCATCGGACAGCTGATCCCTTGGTCTCTTTTGCGTTCAATTGCCATCATTAAGCTTTATACCGAGGAAAGATTTATTGAACCGCCAAGACACAAGTTAATCCCTCTGTCATTAGCGTTTCAGCAAATATTATCCCTTCTTATGTCCGACGGTGAGATGAAGCCCTCAACCTTGGCTCACCGTATTTTGTCCATGCCTCCCTTTGAAAACATTCCAAGAGATGTGCTGAAGTCTCTTATGAGCTTTATGGTGGAAAAGGACTTTATGGAAAAAACCGAAAACGGAGGCTTGATTGTAGGTCTTGAGGGTGAAAAAATCACTTCAAGCTTTAAATTTTATGCCGCCTTTAAGGATTCCGAGGATTTCACTGTGCGTTCAGGCTCTGAAGAGATCGGAACAATTTCCTCCTGCCCTCCCATTGGAGAAAGATTTGCCCTTGCAGGCAGAGCATGGGAAATTGAAGAAACGGATCTTGCAAGAAGGCTTATTTATGTTAAGCCCATTGACGGAAAGCTTGAGGTTTCTTGGCCCGGAGACCACGGAGAAATACACACACGTATCCTTGAAAAAATGAGACAGGTCCTCACCGATTCCTCCCCCTTGCCCTATCTGAAGCCCAACGCCGCAGCAAGACTTGAGGAAGCCCGTATGCTTGCAAGAAACGCAGGACTTGGAGAAAATCTCATTGTTCGCCTTGGCGGTGATTCCTATTGCTTTTTCCCATGGCTCGGTACAAGAGCATTCAGAACAATGCTCCGCGTTCTTGGAAAATACGCTCACGATCTTGGTATATCCGCAATGGAGCATACTCCATACTACATCACCTTTAAAATGAGGGGTGCCAATGAAAAAAGCTTTTTGGAAAAGCTGAGGCGGCTTATCAGACGCGATGGGGGCATTGATGCTCATTCCCTTGTGGGCAAATCGGAATCCCCGGCATTTGATAAATACGATCCATATCTGCCCTCGGATCTTCTCAGAATCGCTTTTGCCTCGGACAGACTTGATCCGGATGAGGTTTTAACACGAATTTTTGAGTAATGAAGTCATGGCAAAAGGAGCTGTAAAACTATGAGTTTTACAGCTCCTTTTTTCTCGGGCAAATTAATCCCGTTTATTCATTTTGTATTTTATTGTATAGTTTACTTTTTCTTGCTCTTTACAACAAGGAACACAACCACTGCCGCAAGGACAACAACACCTGCAACGATTCCAATGATCATTGGCGCATTGGTGGTCTTGGGAGCTTCTGTTGCAGGAGGTGTTGCTGTTTCACCATCTGTAACAGGTGCTTCTGTAGTTTCGGGAGCCTTTGTCACAGGAGTTGTTTCGGGAGCTACCGCTTCCTTCTTGGTGACAGCCTTGATCTCGCCGCCCTCAAAGCCTGTAATTGTTACGCTTCCGCTCTTGGCGTCGGTAAATTCGATCTTATTTCCGTTAAGTGTAAGGCTCTCAAGAACATATCCGTCCTTGACTGTATACTTGACCTCAAGGCTTTCTCCCTTCTTGATGCTTTCAGCACCCTCAAGAGTTACGCCTTCATCCCCTGTATATGTAGCCGAAACCTCGGGAAGCTCTGTATGCTGAGCAAAGAGCCAATCCATGAGATCCCCTGTTTTATAAGCCTCCGTCCAAGCATCGTGATTTGATGAATTATATTCGGTATAAACAAAATCTCCGTGATCCTTGAGAAGCTCGTTAGCCTTGATGGTTCCCGCACTGCTGACAATGGTGTCGCCCTTGCAGTGGAATGTACGAATGGGCATTCCCTTCAGTCCTTCCATGTAGGAAACGTCAATGCCTCCGCATACGGGGATCGCTGCCGCAAACTTATCGGGATTTCTTGAAATTATATCCCATGTTCCGTATCCGCCCATGGATATGCCTGTAACATACAGGGATGTTTCATCAACGGAATATTCCTCAATGACCTTATCAAGAAGCTCCTCTGCCGCAACCATATAGGGACTTATGGTAAACTTTGTGTGATCATAGAAGCCGGGACCCCAATCTGAGTTTACCCATTTTCCGCCCGAACCTGTGGATCCGCACTGCGGAGCAAGGATAAGGCAAGGATGCGCCTTCTGCTCTTCTGTTGTGAGAAGTCTCTGGAGAATTGAGCCGCCCTTGAAAACATGCTCGTTGTCGGAGCCTGCTTCTCCTGCACCATGAAGTGAAAGCACCAATGGATAGCTCTTGTTGGGATCATAATCCGCAGGAACAAAAAGTCTGTAAGGAAGCTTTGTGCCCTTGCTTGATGTAAATGTATCCGATACACTGTTCTTGGAATTATTGAAAAACAACTTTACAGTTGCAGGGCTCAGTGTTTTTGCCGTGTCCGCAGAAGCCGCGGTGGGAAGCGTGGGCAGAACAAAAGCACACATCAAGAAAAGTGCCAAAACAAATGCCGATAATCTTTTCATAATCGTACCGCCTTTTAAATTAATTATAAATTAAGTATACCATTTATTCCTCTGTTTGTCAAGAAGTATATACATTAAATAAGGCTGTAAAGACCCTTATAGGTCCTTACAGCCCCGATATTCAGTGATATTCAGTTTGCTTCATCAAATGTGATGGTCTTTTCCACATATGTGAGAGCAAATTCAGTGAGAACATAATTGTATGCAAACACCTCACCGTAAGCTGCCACAAAGGCATCAACAGTATCTGTGTATCCAATGGACGTCATATATGACTTGAGAGTCTCCTGTCTTTCCTCCTCTGTGGGAGTAAGGTTCAAGGAATAGCAGAGATAAAGCTGCTCAAGATAACCCTTAGCACTTTTTGTTGCTTCTTCATCAAGAGCCTTGGCGTCGAGTCCATAATATGTCTTTACAAAATCCTCAATACTCATACCGTACATGGAAGCGTATGTTCCATAGGTGTTCTGGAGGTAAATGTCCTTATAAAGCTTGAGCATTTCCTCATCATATCCCTTTACCTCGCCGCTTGTAATTGCAAGCTCAACCTTGAGATAATCCTTGAAGGAATCCTCAACATACTTTGTATACTCCGCAACTGTCTTATATGCGCTGTTTGTAGCCTTTACGATCAGTGCATCGGTAAGCTCAGCAGGCTTGCTTTCGTATACATTGTGTACTGTTACAACAAATGTAACCTCTTTTCCGTTAAGCTTTTCTGCAGCTGCCGCATCCTTTTCGGAATCAATATACTTTTCGGGGAACTTAAGATTGAGTGTTACAGTTTCGCCCTTCTTTGCTCCTACAAGTCCCGCCTCAAATCCGTCGATCATCTGCTTTGAACCGAGGACAATGTCGCTTGTACCTGTGCCTCCGTCAAAGGGAGAATCCTCACCCTTAAGAGTTCCGACATATGTTGCTCTGACAGTGTCTCCGTCCTTTGCCTCGCGCTCAACCTCAGAAGGCTCGCTGAAGTACTCGCACATATAGTCCAGTTCTTCCTTTACCGCCTTGTCAAGCTCACTCTTTTTGAGAACAAGCTTTGTAATGTCAGCGGCAGTATAGAAATCTGCAACGTTGATTACTTTAATCTTGCACACTGCCTTTTCACCGTTCTTTGAGGTTGCAGTGATCTCCGCACTTCCCTTTGAAACCGCAGTCACAATTCCGCCTTCCTTAACTGTAGCAACCGCATCATTTGAGCTTGTCCATGTTGTTCCTTCACTTGCTGTAGCGGTTATGAGAAGCTTTTCACGAGCGAAAAGCACATAGCTTGTATAATTCACTCCAAACGCCACAGGTGTTTTTGTGCCCGTAGGAGTTGTTGTAGTCTCTGTTGTACCGGGAGCTGTTGATGTTCCCACAGGTTCTGTACTACAGGAAACAAAGCTGAACAGCATAACAAATACTAATATCAATGTAGTTATCTTCTTCATATTTTCGACCTTTCATTTAAGAAATCCTGCGAAATATATTCTTCGCAGGATTACTCTATTGGATCAAGTTTTTATTGTCCTTATTCTTTTACTCAGCAGCAGTTTCTGTAGCTGTAGGTGTAACTGTAGCTGCAGGTGTTTCTGTTACTGTAGGTGTGGGTGTGGGTGTTACAACGTCGTCTGTTACTGTGCACTGTGCGCCGAGGAACTCGGAAATGAGTGCGTTGATAACAAGATCGTTGATTGCCTGCTCCTCAACCTCTTCGTAGATCTCCTCAACGGAAAGTCCAACAGACTCAGAATAGTCATAAAGAATTCTGTCCTTGTTAGCCTCTACCATTCCGTCGATCTCTGACTTATTTGTGTTGTAAACGTAGTAAAGAAGAAGTGAGTTCTTTACTGAAGCAGCAGCCTGTGATGTCATCGCCTTGGAAAAATCCTCAACTGTCTTATATCCATAGATGGAAATAAACGCTTCAAGAGTATATCCGTAAGCATTTGCAGTTGTTTTGTACTGCTTTACAAGAGAGTCATATTCCTTCTCAAGAAGCTCCTGGGGGAATTTTGTTGCCTTTGTTGCATTCTTGTATGCGGCAAAAGCAAGGTTAGCATAGATCTGCTTAACTGCAGCTGCCTCATATTCTGCAACTGTTTCATACTTATAGAAAGAATCCTCGTTATCCTTGAATGCCTTCTTGATGAATTCATCGTTGAACACGGGAAGCACCTTACCGCCCTTAACTGTTACTGTAAATGTAACCTTCTTACCGTTGAACTTTTTAGCCTCTTCGGGATACTTCTTTGCATCCTTATAGTCCTTGGGGAATGTGAGGTTGAGAGTGAGCTTTTCGTTAAGTGTTGCTCCAACGATGCCCTCTTCAAAGCCCTCGATCATTGTTCCTGATCCAAGCACCAGCTTATCAGTTGAACCTGTGCCTCCCTCAAAAGGCTCTGTTTCGCCTTCGAGAATGCCTGAATACTCAATTGATGCAGTGTCGCCGTCCTTAAGCTTTACGCCTTCTTTAAGATCCTCAGCATATCCGCTGAGCAGGGACTTCTTTGTTGACTCATAGTCATTTTCCATTGCATCGTCGATGTCCGACTGCTTTATTGCAATTCCCTTGTAAGAATCTGCAAACTCAAGACAAGCTGCAATTTCCTCCAAAGTAAGAGCAGAATAGGGGTTTGAGTAGGGTTCTTCCTTGTTGCATGATGTGAGCGAAAGCGCTCCAACCATCATGAGAAGAGCCATACCAACAGCAATAATTCTTTTCATTATTTTTCTCCTTGTTATTTGTTTTAATAATGTAACAAGAATTACTATACCACATTTTTTTAACGGTGTAAAGACTTTTTTGTAAAATCTTTTTGATTTTTCGTTATTTTTTTGAATTTTTTATAATTTTTATCTGTTTTTACCGTTGAACCGTCCCTCTCATGTGAACGGGCGGTGCATACACAGAAAACAGCTTAAGTTCCCTGTCCCCAATATTTTTCACTCGGTGATGCTTTGATGACGGGATCACGGCGCAATATCCGCTTTTCAGCTTTTCCGAAAGCTCGGCTTTATTTTCCGACGACATTACAATTATTTCTGCCTCGCCTCTTTCGATGTATATAAGCTGCTCCTCGCCCTCGTGGACCTCCATTGGAATTTCGCTTCCAACATCAATGGACATCACCGTCAGCTGCATATGGGCTCCTGTCCAAAGGACATTTAAGTAATTTTCGTTTTCGATGGCTTTTGCCTCAAGGTTTATAGAAACAGGAAGGGGTCCTCTGTCCAAGCGGCGCTGACCCGCCTGCCCTGCCTCAGCCATTCCCATTTTGCCCCTTACAGTCTTTTCCCTTTGAAAATTCACCAGTCTTTCTGCTCTTTCTTTTTTATTACTGTATCTGTTCATATAATAATTACCTCATATCATAAATTGGCTTTGCCACTCTTATTATATGCAAACACAAATCGGCAGGGACACAATATCCCTGCCGAAATTATTCAAAATTGATTTTTAGCTTATTTGAGTAAAAGGAATACCACTGCGGCAATTGCAATTGCAAGAATGAATATTCCCGACCAAATGTAAATGTTTTTTCCGCCGATCTTCGGTACATTGAGTCTTGCAAGAAGCATGGCAATTGCAAATATGCCAAGGCAAACAGCGTAAATATACGGGAAAGCAGTTGGGAATGAGCAAAGATATCCGATGAAATATATCACGGGAATGAAAATTGCCACACTTGTTACAGGCATTCCGTTATATGATTTACGCACACCCGTTGTTGTCTGCTGACGGGCTTCCTCTGCTACATTGAAATATGCAAGTCTGATGAGCGCCGCAAGAGCATACAATGCGAAAAGTACGATCCAATACACCTCTTTAAGTCCCAATGCATATCCGATTGCGCCCGGAAGCACACCAAAGCACACAAGGTCTGACAAAGAATCGATCTGAATTCCGAATTTCTTTTCCTCAGGGGTTCTGTTTTTCTTTGTGGAAGCCACCTTTCCGTCAAAAAGATCAAAAAATCCCGAAAGCATAAGACAAATGACTCCTGCAAATCCGTCACCGCCGGCGAGGGAAAGCACAATTCCCGTTACACCCGAAATGAAGCTCAGATATGTAAGAACAACAGTATAATTATAAAAGCCAAGCATATTTTATTCTCCAATTTTTTTATTCTACTCTCATATAATAACACATATAATTTGTAAAATCAACATTTTTTAAATATTTCCATATTTTTTTCTTTTTCCCACAAATAAATATACAAAAA
This sequence comes from Oscillospiraceae bacterium, assembly GCA_015063395.1. Classification (GTDB taxonomy): domain Bacteria; phylum Bacillota; class Clostridia; order Oscillospirales; family CAG-272; genus SIG714. Next base: position 12,607 of record SVUF01000022.1, on the reverse strand, counting down.
TTTGTTGCTTTTTTTACAAATATATTATAAAATATAAGCATCAATATAAAAATCGTATTAAGAAAGGAGCTTTTATGAACAGAAACATAGACGAACAACTGAATAATCTCTGCTGTGATGATATAGCTCCGAAAAACCTGCGGGGAAAACGTCCCGGGTATTATGCTTTCCAGATTATTCGCGCCGTCCTTTTTTTAGTATGCCTTGCCGTATTTGTCTACTCTGTAAACAGCATCATTGAAAACTTCGCTGATTATGAAGAGGGCGAGGATGTTTATGAAAGCATCAAGGATCAATTTGAAAGCACAAACAACAGCGGATTGAATGCACCAATATATTCTGCCGACAAGGTACTGCCCCTTTCCAAATTTGATGAGATGCTCGTTGCCGACGGCATTGCGCCTCCCATTGTCTCTAATGAAGAGGTTGAAGAATTCCTTAAGGTCAAAAACAAGCTTTCAATTATGAAACGGGAGCTTCCCGATCTTTACGGCTGGATCATTCTCCCAAACACCAACATTAATTATCCAATTATGCAATGCGATGACAATTCCTATTATGTAACTCATACCTCCGACGGAAAGGTCAACAGCCTTGGCGCCATCTTTGCGGATTTCCGCTGTACCAAGCCGGCTCACCAAACCAACAATCTTGTACTTTACGGTCACAATATTCGTTCATGGGGCACAATGTTCAACGGAATTACAAACTTTTTCAACCCCAACTATTTTGAAAGCCACAGAACCATTGAGGTCTACACCCTTGACGGTATTTATGAATACGAGATCATTGCGGTTTTCGAGACTGACATCTTCGACAATTACGCAAATGTCAGCTTTACAAATATGAAATTTTCCGATTTTATAACGGAAACCATAAATAAATCCACAAATTCTGCAGGACCCGTAAAATATGATGATTCCTCAAAGCTCATTACACTTTCAACCTGCTCCAACAGCTTTGACAAGGACAAAAGATATGCTCTTGTAGGTCTTATGACAAAATCAATTACACTGGATTGATCTTTACGAAAGGAAGTACAATTATACTATGAAATGGTTAGGAAAATTTGAAATTCAAAGTCATGATACGGACTTTCAGGGAATCTGCAAGGCATCCTCCGTTGTTGAATATATGCAGGAGGCAGCAAGAAAGCATTTGGATGTTTGCATCTCAACCTTAAATGAGCTCAAGCGCAACAACGCAGCCTTTGTTCTTTGCAGACTTACTCTTGCCAACTACGGATCTCTTACAGTCAACGACGAGATCATGGTGGAAACATGGGCTTCAAGCACTCACGGAGCAAGTTACCCAAGATTTACAAAAATGTACCGCGATGATCAGATCGTTGCGGAGCTTGCAACAGTTTGGACAACCATCAATGTGGATACTCGCAGAATCATCAAAATGGGCGATGTTCTTGATAAGATCGCAGAAACAGACACTCTTTCCATGGATATGATGCCGCGAATGAGAATTCCTTCAAATGCGCTTTTGACCCTTGTGGGAGAATATTTTGCAAGTTATTCCGTATGTGATGTTAACGGTCACATGAACAACGTAAGATACATCGATATGTTCACCGATTACTTAAGAGGCGGCCTTTATAACAAGCGTATTACCAATATTGATATTGCATTTATCAGCGAAGCTCCAATGGGTGAGATCCTCAAGGTCTATGCTTCCCGTGAGGTAGATGACGGAAAATACTACATGAGAGCCGTAAGATCCGACGGTAAAGTCTGTGCCGAGGCGGAATTCATCGTTGACACCATTTAACATACAAAAATAACCCAAAGCTAAACCTCCTCTATTGATTTATCCCTCAATAGAGGTTTTTTCAAGGTCATTTCCATAAAAAAATAAAATTGACAAAACTGTAATTACGCCGTATAATATATCAGTAAACAATAAAGGCGTGATCATATGAGTTTATCCAAAACCCGTGACCTTATGAGAGTGGCAAAATTCGGCGGAACCTCTCTTGCTTCCGCAAAAAACATAAAAAAGGCGGCAGAACTTCTGTCCACGGACTACAAAAGACAATACATTATTGTATCTGCCCCCGGGAAAAGAAATAAAAACGACATAAAAATCACGGATATGCTTTACACCGCTTACGATTCACAAGGCGATGTCCGACAAAAAAACCTTGATCTTATAAAGCAAAGATTTTATGACATCGCAACCGGGCTTAATATAACGTTGGATCTTGAGGGAATTTTCCAAGACATCACCGAATCCTTTGGGAATAATCTTGGAAGGGATTATGCCGCATCCCGTGGGGAATACATCATGGGACTGATCTTTTCACGTCTCATAGGATATGAGTTCATTGATGCTTCAATGGTTATACATTTTGCCCCAGACGGATCCTTTGACAGTGAAAAAACCAACGAAAAGCTTAAGGAAGCCCTTGAAAAAGTTCCCTTGGCTGTAATTCCCGGCTTTTATGGGAGTATGCCAAACAACACCATCAAAACCTTTTCAAGAGGTGGCTCGGATATTACGGGAGCCTTGGTTGCACGGGCTGTAAACGCCGATGTCTACGAAAACTTCACTGATGTTGACGGCTTTATGATGGCTGACCCCAAAATAGTCAACGATCCCTCGGTGATAGATCAGGTCACATACGATCAGCTTCGGGCGCTTTCATATATGGGAGCAACAGTTCTCCACGAGGACTCCATATATCCCGTGAGATTTCAAGGTATTCCAATTAACATCAGAAATACATTCAATTATGATGACCCCGGCACATTGATCGTTAGTAAAAGCGAGGGTAAACCTCCCGTTATTACAGGAATTGCAGGAAAAAAGGATTTTTCCACAGTGATCATAAACAAGAACATGTCAAGCATCGGCATTTCGGATTTTTATAAAACTGCCACAGAGGTATTTTTTGAAAACGGTATTCCCGTCGAACACATTCCCGGCGGAATTGACAGCATAGGTTTTATTGTCAGCACCCACTATTTAGGTCCCCGAAGACGCGATCTTCTGCAAGGGCTATGCAAAAGGCTTGATCCTGAATATGTGGTCATCGAGGATCATCTCGCCCTTATCGCTCTTGTAGGAGACGGTGTTCTTGAAAATGGATCTGACACTGCGGAAATTCTTCGGGAGCTTTTTGTGTCGGGCATAAATGCCGAAATCATCATCAAGCCCCCGCACCAAAAATGTATAATAATCGGCATCAGGGATCATGACTACGAAAAAGCAATTACGGAGCTTTATGGCTCTGCATCAAGAATAAATCAATCGAGGTAAAAATGAAGGACATTTGGGAAAAGCTTGCAGAAGAAAAACGCCCCATCCTTATGTACGGAATGGGACTTGGCGGAGACAAGATACTTGGATATTGTGAAAAAAAATCTATAAACATTGAGGGATTTTTCGCCTCAGACGGATTTGTGAGAGGTCACAGCTTCCACGGAAAGAGGGTCATGTCCTACTCCGAGGTGTGTGAAAAATATGGGGACTTTGTTGTTGTTTTATCATTTGCAAGCTCCATTCCGACTGTTATGGGGCAATTTATAAAAATCAGCACTGAGCATGAGCTTTATGCTCCCGATGTGCCTGTTGCAGGTGACGAGCTTTTCGACATGGAATTCTATAAAAAGCACGAGGAAAACTTCAACCTTGCACGTCAAGCCTTTGCAGATCAACGCTCTCGTGAGCTTTTCAACGACATGATCATGTTCAAGCTGACCGGTGAGCTTAAATACCTTTTCAGAGACATTTCAACTCCCGACGAGACATTCAAAGAGATCCTTTCCCCCGAAAGCTATGAAACCTGTGTGGATCTCGGCGCCTACAACGGAGATACGGTCAGGGATCTCAGAGGCAGATGCCCAAATCTCAAAAAAATAATCTCATTTGAGCCCGACCGCAAAAATTTTCTGAAGCTTGAAAAATATGCTATTGAAAACTGCCCCGAGCTTTGCGAAACCTACAACTGCGCTGTGGGTTATGAGGACGGTATCAAATATTTCAGTGCCGAGGCTTCAAGAAATTCTGCTTTGCAGGAGGACCACATAAACGGCAACGGCTCAAGGGTCACCGAGGTTGTTTGCCGCAGCGTTGACAGCGTTTGCAACGGCAGAACAATTGACTTTATTAAATATGATGTTGAGGGCGCCGAACACCAAGGACTCCTTGGTGCCAAGAATACAATCAAGGCTTTTGCCCCCGATCTGCTTGTTTCCATGTATCACAGATCCCGCGATCTCTTCGATCTTCCCCTGCTTGTCAAAGAGCTTAATCCCGAATACCGGCTGTTCCTTCGCAGATTCCCCTACGTACCCGCTTGGGACCTCAATCTTTACGCTGTTGACGGAAAATAAATTTTTTCGTTTTTTATTCTTTATATAAGCACAAAACCCTGCCTTCAATTTCTGAAAGCAGGGTTCTATTTTTATGCCAATGCTTTATCCTTGGCAAAAGCCTCGGAGCAGAAGCATGAATTTTTTGGTATTATTCGCCTGTAAGACCTGAACGTGCGATTCCCTGTACAAGATATCTCTGACAGAACAGATAGATAACGAGAAGCGGAATGATGATGAGCAATGCCGCTGTGTTATAGATAGCTGAATTGTAGAGGTCTGTTCCGGGGTAATCGGTTCTGAGGGACTTGGGCACCTTTACGATGTCGGGCATAAGAACCTTTGCCTTTTCTCCTCTGTAGAAGAGCTCTGTATAGAAGTTATCAGTCCACTGCCATGAGAATGAGAACAGGAATACTGTAATGAGCATCGGTACAGAAAGAGGAATGATGATGGTAAAGAATGTTCTGAATACGCCTGAACCGTCGATGTATGCTGACTCTTCAAGTTCATCGGGAACGCCCTTATAGAACTGTCTGAGCAAGAAGATGTAAAGTCCGTTTCTGAATCCAAGACCTGTCAGTGAGAGGATCGCAATGGGCCAGTCAGTATTCAGAAGGTTACCGTTCCACTCCATGATGTTGAGAGCGGGAATGATCTGTCCTGAAAGAAGCTGACGGATCCAGAGGATATCAAACTCAACGAACTGACGGTACATCGCAAACTGAATAACCTCATGAGGTACAAGCATTGTAAATACAACACACAGGAAGATCAAGTTGTTGAACTTGAACTTAAACTTAGCAATACCGTAAGCAACGATACTACAGATAAGTGTCTGTGTCACTGCGCAAAGCAAGCTAAGAAGTGTGGTATTGAGAAGTGCCTGTAAATAGTTATTCTCAAGAATGATGTACTTGAACTGGTCCAGTGTGGGTGCCTTGGAAATAAGCTTTACTGTAACGTTTACGAAGTCATCGGGGTTCATTACAGAAGCCGCAACCTTAGCAACGAAGGGATAAAGGATTACGTAGGATACACCCAGCATCATCACGAATGTGAAAAACTTGACAATTACTGAGAGAAGGAAGTTAAGTGAAAGATACTTCAGCTTAAATCTTGTCCAAGCGGATGTGCGTTCGAAGTCAACTCTGATCTTGTTTTTAGTTTCTTTTTTGATTACTGTCTTGTTATCGTTCATGCTAACACCTCCTTAATCTCTTCTCTGATAGAATGTATATGCCGAGAGGATACCTGCAACAACTGCAATGATGATGATTACAAGAATGAAGTACATCCAAGCCATCGCAGAGCTGAGTGTCAGCGAACCTTCATTGTAGGTATTAAGTACCAACGACATAACTTCGTTTGAACTGGAAGTAAATGAGTCGATAACTGTATAGACTGCATTTACAAGGATCATCGGGCTGATCATGGGGAATGTGATCTTCCAGAATGTTTCCCAGCCGGTTGCTCCGTCGATGCTACATGACTCATAGATCGCAGGAGAAATGTTCTGGAGACCTGAAAGGAATATAAGCATCTGTACACCTGAACGGTTGATGATGTTGTAAATGTCGTTTACAAGTCCTGTAACGATGTCGACCATTCCGCCACCGATCTTCATGTTTTCAAAGAGGAGTGCAATGTCTGCTTTTCCGATAATGTCTGAGGCTGATGAACCGCTTCCGCTGTCAATTCCTTCCTGCTCGATAACATTGTCCATAAAGGTGTTGCCCTTGTTGTCAATATCGTCGATAAGACCTGTTGCAAGAATAACGGGAATGAAGAATATTGCACGGAATGCTGCTCTACCCAGCATTTTCTGGTTAAGAATTACCGCAATAAACAGTGAGAATATTACGATTGCAGGGATATCAAGGATAAGCTGTCCAAGACCTGACTTGAGGGTATCAAGGAATGAAAGGTTTTCAAACAGTGCTTCCTGATATTTTGCAAGTCCTACAAATTCAAATCTGCTATCTGCAGGATAGAAGTTGTTGAAGCTGTAATAAATGGACTTAAAGATTATGGGCATGTAAATTGTCAAGAATCCGAAGAGGAAAGGAAAAACGAATAACCATCCCGAGCGCGCTTTGGTCTTTTCAAGAGATGCTGTTGGGCGTTTACGCTTTGTCGTCGGAGCTGCTACTGAATTCATATTTTACCCATCCTTTCATTTAGTATTTTTGTAGTAATCCATTGCACCAACGACAATTGTCTCGCCGCCGATTGTAACGGAAATGTCAAAGTTGTTATAGTTGAGTATGAAGTATACACCGTTGGAGTATTCTACATATGCGATGGAGTTGTCATCGATTGTATAATCCGTTGTGTTGTATGTTCCGTCCTCGTTATAACCTGCCTTTGTTTCAACCTTTGCCTTCTGGTTTTTGTAAGCGGTTGTTGCATCGTTCATCTCAACAAGCTTTGTACCGATATTCTCATAATACTTGTTAGCCTCATCGGTTCTGCCATCCTTGAGAAGTCTGATGTAAAGCTTCTGTGCATCGTCAAATGCCTTTTCTGCCGCCTTCATCTTCTCTTCAAGTTCAGTAAGCTTTTCTTTCTGAGCTGTTGTGTATTCCTCAAGCTCTGCTTCGCTTGTGATTCTTTCACCGATCAAGTGCTGGAATCCAACATAGTCAGCTGTCTGTACGTCCTTGATCGCCTCGTTGATTCTCTTATAAATATCAACGATGTTTTCATTTGTTTCGGTATTTTCATTCTTCATCCAAATGTCGTATGCGATTGAGTAATACTTGCTGAGGTCCTTATCTTCCTTAAGAGCCTCTGTGTTCTGTGTACAGAGAATGAAGTAGGGGTTGGAACCGTTCTCGATCATCTTGAGGATCTCATAGCTGATGTTGCTGGACTGGTTTGTAGGCAATCCTGTGTAGTTGATATAGCTGTGGAGAACCATTGAAATGAAAGGAACAGATGCGGAAGCGTCAAGATAGTTACTTCCTGTGTTTGCCATGTTGAGAATGTGCTTAACGTAAGGATATACATATGCGTTACCGCCGTCAACCATTACGTTGTCATTGGAATCCTCCTGCATCTTCTTGAGAAGCTCAATTACGAATTCCTTGCTGTCCTCACGGTTATAAGGATCGTCCTCGTCAAAGTCGGAGTTAAGATCGGATCCGAGAGTGGAAGCTGAAATTCCCTTGTATCCAAGCTCTGCAAGCTCAGGTGAAAGGTTCTTATAGAACTTCATGAATACGGAAGGAGAAACTGAGAGAAGACCTGTGGTTTCGAACATCTGGAATGTAGGATTGTATTCCTTCTTCATGATGTAACGTCCGTCGATGGTCTGTGTTGCGTCAGTCTTGTCGGAATATCCGTCGAACCAACCTGTTGCATGACGGTATGCAAAGTCAAATTCTGTTGCAACGCCAATGCCGTTTTCTTCTGCATACTTAACGAATTCGCTGTAGCCTGCATTTCCGCCAACAACCTTTTCAAAGTCAACGCCGTTGGGAGCAAGTGCATCGATACCGCCGTTTGCAAAGCCTGTAAGCTTGAAGTTAAGGTTTGTAATGTCATATCCCTTGAGATCCTCGGACATCTGCTTCAGATCGTCAAAGGTTGTAAGTGCTGTTGAAAGGTATACAGGGAATGAGAGGATCGTTGTCTGTACATCTGTTGCACCAAGCGCTTCGATGTAAAGAGGAATGTCATCCTTTGCTTCCAGCTTGTCATTGTCATAATGATCTCTGCAAGCTGCTGCCATACCGGAAATAGTTGCATCGTACTTGCTGTTTTCATGGTCGGAAACCATGTAAATTCTCATTGCGTAGTTACCTGTGTACTTACGCTCGGAAACTACCGTCCATGGTGCGTCCGCTCCAACAGCGAGAGAGTCGCGGAGGTTGTATGTATCCGAAGGTCTGGGGTTAAGTGTAATGTATGTTGCATTGTAAGGATGGAGAGGTCCGCCGTGGTTAGAGGTAATTGTTACGAAGGATTCACCCTCTGTAAGAACTGCTACATAACCCTGGGGGCTGATTTCCTTAACTGTGTAGTAGTCAAGACCGCCTGATCCGAGAGCAGGGTCCGTAACGTCCTTTCTGCCATCGCAACCGGGTACTGTACATACAAAGTATCTCTTACCCTCTTCATCAACTGTTGGGAACTTTGTGATGATGGGCTTGCTCCACTTGTGAGCGGGCTCTGTTTCTGTATCCTTTGCTGTGTGTCCGCATGCAGAGCACTCGTGAAGTGTATATCCTGCCTCTGTACATGTAGGAGCAACTACTGTATCAACATACTTGTGAGCTGCAGGAACTACCTCTGTGTAAGAATGTCCGCATTCTGTACAATCGTACTTGATGCTTCCGTCCTTTGTACATGTGTTTTCTACTACTGTTTCGTTATACTTGTGTGTAGGATCTACAAAGTCACCGATGTAGGAAACATCGCAGTTCTTACACTCGAATACTGTGTATCCGATCTCTGTACATGTAGGAGCAACCTCTGTTCTTACGATCTCGTGGCTGTAGTCCTTTGCTGTTACTGTTGTAACTGTATTACAGAGATAACATGTCTTTTTGATAACCTTGTAATGTGTACAGTCGCCTGCAGAAGTGATTATGTTTTCTGCATCCTTATACTTATGTGTTTCATTTCCAAGGTCGTCCTTCTTACATACGTCCTTTACTCTGAGAAGTGTTTCGTCACAGCTGATACACTTGTAGGAATAAAGCTTCTGTTTGTCCTGGAAGATACTGTCTGCATCAACAATAAGACCTGATGTTGTGATATATTTGTCTGTTGCTGTTCCTTCCTCGGACCATGTATGTGTAGGAGGAGTTGTTATAATTCTTTCAGCGCCGCATGCACACTCGTAGAATGTCTTGCCTTCTTCTGTACAAGTAGCTGTTACGGTCTTATCGTTCTTGATTACATATATGTGCTGATCGTATGAGAATCCCTTCTTTTCGAAGAATCCGCATCCTGCACAGTAGTAAAGTGTATATCCCTGACCAATGTGCTTGGGAACGGAATATTCAAATACGCCCGATGTTGTAACCTTTGTGATATCTGCGATGTTTACAGATACTTCAACAACAAATCTCTTGATCTCGTTGTTTGCCATTGCGTTGTTTGCGATAGCAGCTGCATCTGTGATCTTCTTGATTTCGTCCTTGAGGACTCCAACATAATCAACTGAAGTGATTGTTCCTTCTGTTCCGTCAGAGAGTGTGAACTTCTCGCCAACCTTGAACTTAAGGATATCGTAATCTCTTACGAAGAGTGTAAGCTTGCCGTTTTCGTAAACGTAAACATTACCCTTCAGCTTATCGTATACACCTTCTGAACAGGAAGCTTCGATCTTGCCCACCTGAACGAGATTGTGGTCAACGTGACCTGCTACATATGATTTTCCGCAGTCTACACATTCAAACTTTGTGATTCCAACGGTTGTAGAAGGTGTTGTTGAATAGTTATGATCTGCATATTCTGTATCCTCAACAACTGTTACTGTCTCGCAGACTGTACACTTATATGTTGTCTTTCCAAGGTGGATACATGTTGTGGGATCGATGATGATTGATCCTTCAACGTCCTCGCTGTAGGTATGAGCGGGATCTGTGAAGTCCTTTGTAACCTTATGTCCGGGTGTTCCCTCTGAACAAAGTGTACATGTAGATACTGTAAAGCCGCCTTCTGTACATGTTGGAGCTGTTACAACGTCTTCATACTTGTGGTTGCAATAAGGAATATCGTTTGTAGGATCGTTGTCTCCGTCAATGAAATACTTCTTTTCTTCAACCTTGTGGTCAACAACGCCGAATACGGGGAATCTCATTGCTTCGGATTTTCCTGTAAAGCTTGTGGGAAGTGTGTGGTATGAATAGTCAGCACCGTAAAGTGTTCCTGTAAGTACCACTGATGACTCTCTTACGTCCTCAAACTCGATGATTGTTCCTGTTCCGTCAGGAAGAAGTGTGAAGCCGCCCTCTGTGCTGCTTCCTGCACCGAAGTAAGGAAGAAGAGTGATGTTCTTAAGTGTATAAACATCTTCGTTGAAGATGATACTGTTTGCGGGAAGCTTGATGGTCAGACCGTCTGTGTCAAGCTTATAAATGATTGACATTCTGAAGCAAGGAAGTACGGATACCTTTGCCTCATATTCCGTGATCGCATGCTGCTCTTCAACAGTTTCGTATGTGATCTTGGGACACCATGCTTTGAGGATGGACTCGATCTTGTTCTTTTCGTAGTCTGTTGCGTTCTCGTTAAGAGCATAGATTTCCATTCTTTCAAGAACAGGATACATTCTGTACCAGTCCTCAAGTGTTTTTTCAGGATAGCTTCCTGTCAATGAGTCATAAAGACGGTAGTACTGAGGATAGATCTTTTTGTAGTCGTTTGTATCCTCAATGAGCGCCAGAACCTCGGTCTCCATGAATTCTCTTGTAACTGTCATGGGGCAGATACGTCTTGCGTCGAGACGTCCGATTACGTAGTCTACGCTAATACCGTTCTTAACAGCAGATACAGAGATCTGAGATCTTTCCGCTGCATCCTTAAAGCTGCAAAGAGACTTTGTTGCGCCTGTTGTGTCTGTATATTCAAGCATGATCTGCGATGAGATCTGCTCGAATGTAGAAGCTGTGGCTGATGTTGTAGCTGAGCTGGATACGTGCTGGTTTGCATCATAGGGATTGGTGAAAAGTACTTCGCCAGTCTTCTTGTTTCTGATAGCAACTTCGCCTGTTACCGCTAACGCCCAAAGCTCGTAATCATAAGCCTCGAGATAAAGAGTCATTGTTGCCAATTTCTCTTCAGCAGAGTTGAATTCCTGTTTTCTGATGCTTGAAGCGGTTCCGTCATCAACAAATACATCTGTTCCTGTTACTGTTGATGTGGGTTCCTCAGTTGGATCAGCGTGTACGTGATTGTGTTCCGTCTGGAATATCGCCGCAAACGCTGTCATCACCATGCAAAGAGACAACAGAGCTGATAAAAATCTTGTAATTTTCTTATTCATAATTTATCATTCTCCTTCTTTACATATTATACGTTATTTCTGTGATGATATTTGATACGAATGAGATCATCTTGATAATAAGTCCGGAGAAGAGTACCAATACGAACATGATTACCATCATTACGATGACCGTTGCAAGTGTCATGATTATGTTCTTGCTGATTGAGAAGTCGTGTGTTACGAGAATTCCGAAGAAGAGAAGGAGTCCTACCCAAACCCAAGCGATACCGTCAACAAGCTCTACAAATCCCTTTTCGGACTGTGATACAAAGTTTGTGAGGATGGTTGAGAAGATTGTAAGGAATGAAAGAGGTGCAACTGCATAGCCTACTGCGATGTAGATATCCTTTACACTGCCTTCGCCTTCGAACAATGTTGTAAGACACCAGTTAGCAATTACAAACAGGAAGAAGGGTACAAGTACCGATACGATCTGTCCGAGTACGCTTGAATATGATGTCTGCGCTGATGAGAAGATGTATGATCTACCAACTGACTGATATGTAAACGCTACGATTACCATCACAAGCCAGAAGGTTGCGCCCTTTACAGAACCTCTCTTTTCGTGCTTAAGATCCCAGAAACCGTCAAATGGATGGAACATTACGTGGAATGCGTAAAGGATTTCATCTCCGAATGACTTCTTTCCAACCTTGAGGGCTGTTTTCTTATTGTGCTTTCCTGCAAAGCCAAAGAACTTGGCTACTCCAAAGAGCAATGCAACGATTGCGATTACGATGATTACAAGATACTGTGAAACAAGATCCTTACGGTACATCTGGAAAGCGTTTGAATAGCTTTCTACGTCGGAAGCTGACTTGTAGTAGTTCATCGCATCTTCCCAACGCTCTTCACGGTAAAGAGCATCTCCGATACCGATGTAAGCTTCGTCGTAGTTGTTGTTTCTCTTAAGGATTGATTCCCAGTCGTTTGTCGCTTCGTCATACTTTCTTTCGTTAGTATTGCGAAGTGCTGAAATAAGCTCCTTACCGTATTCTGTTCTCTGGTATACAACGACTGTATTTGTATGTGCGTCCAGAACCAGGAGGTAATGGAGATCGTCCTCTGCGATGTCCTGATATGCAAGACCTACACCACGGATAACGTTTCCAAGCTGTGTTCCCTTGTCTCCGAAGATTCCAAGAAGCTTACCGTTCTTATCGTATGTGTAGATATGGCTTCTCTTCTGGTCGAAGATTGACCATGTTTCCTCTTCACCGAGAGCAACGTCTACGATGGTGGAAACACCTGTAGGAACGTCCTTGTATGTGGAAGTAAGAGC
>SVUF01000136.1 GCA_015063395.1 Oscillospiraceae bacterium | reverse complement strand
CTCGTAAACGTCACAATTCACTGCTGCTATATTTACTCCTTTTTGTCGGGCATTGATCAGGGCATCGGCAAATTCCTTATGCATCTCCCTGTTTGGTGTGAAATATTTGCAATCCTTCATTTGAATTATGAAGAAAACGTATGCCTCGTATCCATTTTCCACGGCGCTGACAAGCTCTTTTATATGCTTGACCCCCCTTTCAGTGGGTGCGTCGGGAAACATCACTACTCCGTCACTTTCAAGTGTGACCCCTTTTACCTCAACGAATATTTTACGCTCCCCAAGCTCTATATAAAAATCAAATCTTGAATTGCCGTAGGTACTCTCGGGCTTTATAATGGTTGCGCTTTTAAATAATTCACTGCTTTTTGACCATTCGTAAAAGGCTTTATTTGGGGCTACACTGTCCATATTTATAAGCTTATCCCCCTTATATACGGCAATAAGATCATATTCCGTTTTCCTTGCGGGATTATCCGATCTTTCTAAAATTACGGTTGCTCCCTCTTTTAAAAGCTCCCTGCATCTGCCCGTATTTTTTACGTGGCAGATCTTTTTTTCGCCGTCAACCATGACCTCCGCTATAAATCTGTTGGGACGCCTTAAAAACGTTCCCTTAACCGTTTTATTGTATTTCATATCAGTCGGGTATTCTCCTTATAAGCCCTGTGCCATGCTCCTTCAGCCATTTGTGGTATTTATAATAATCGGGGTATACCCTGAGAACCTCCTTATAAAATTTTTCGGAATGATTCATCTGCTTTCTGTGGCATAGCTCATGGACTACTACGCTTTCAATTACCTCCCGTGGAGCTAACATCAAAAGACAGTTGAAGCTCAGATTGCCATTTTCCGAGCAGCTGCCCCATTTTGACCTCAGCACCTTTACTCTGACCTTATCGTATGTAACTCCGATCCTCTGTGCATAAAACTCAACGATCTTGGGAAGCTCTCTGTTTCCGTCATCGATCAGATCATCGATCTCCTGCCTTGTCAACATTACAATTGGCTCCTTGAGCCTTAAGGTCTGTGCCTCCACGGTCCTTCTGATCCAATCCTCGTGCTTTTCCACGAAGGCTTTGATCTCTTTTTCCGTTTTCCTATACGGCGCTCTCACTATAAGCTCTGCGTCCTTGACCTGCAGAGCAAGTGTTTTTCTTGAGCTTCTTATTATTTTATATTCCATTTAACTCAAATTCACTCAAATTCCTTGATAAGCTTTGTCACAACACCTTGAATTGTGAGGTTTTCGGGATAAATATCCCGTCTGTTTTCGGGATAACTGCTGTTTTCGGCATGAAGCCTCGGTCTTGAGTTTTCCCAATATATACGCTTTAAGGTATTGCCCTCCTCCGTCAGCGCAACGATGATCTGCCCGTTTTCCGCACTGTCTGTTTTTCTCACCAGAACAAGATCTCCCTTTTCGATTCCCACGTCCACCATTGAGTCACCGTATGCTCTGAGTAAAAAGCAGTCCCTGCCTGCCCATTCCTCAGGCATGGCAAGATATCCCTCTGCATGCTCCTCCTCTTCTTCGGGAGATCCGCAAATTACATTTCCCAAAATTGGAACTCTGACACACTGTGACTTTGAGGTAAATGCGCCTCCGTTCATGGTAAGCGTTCCTTTGCCGTTATATTCTATAATTCCCCTTTCCTTCAGAGTCATCATGTATCTGTAGCCAACGGACTTGCTCATTTCCATATGCTCAAGTATTTCACGGAATTTGGGCACATCCCCATTGTTGTCGTGCATATAGTTTTTTATGTATTCCGCCATTTTTTCAAGCTTTTCTTCACTGAGTACCTTCATAAGCTCCGCCTTTCATAACCTTTGGTTCTTTTATTGTACCACACTACGTTCCCTTTGTCAATTTATTTCCATATAATTCTTGTTTATTTTTCAATTAATGACAAAAACTAATATAAAATCAAAACAATCAGGAGTAATGAATGAACCGAAAAATCCCCCTCTATTTATTTACTTGCATTGTATTTATGCTTTCTTCTTCCCTGTTTTGTCAAGCCCTGCCCACAAGTGACCCGACTGTACTTGATCTGTATCCATACCACCGCAAGACCGTCACAAAAAACGGACGGCAATTTCACGAAAGCGCTTGGGAGGAGCATGACGGCAGACATATTCTTATGCTCGTTGCAAACAAGGAGCAGCTTATGCCCGAAAAAGAAATCCGTTCAGGAACGCCTGTTTTCGTCAGCTTTGATTCCGATGACATGGGTATGCTTTTTGTCAACGATACCCACGATCTTGAAAACGATGAGCTTGTGATCTGTATTGATACCGACGACGCAGCCCTAACCGATCCCCAAAAAAGCTATAACATAAGCCTCGATTTTTATGCCGAGGATCTGTCGGAAATAACCTATACCTCAAGAATAAAAAGCGTCCCTTCAAGCGACGTCGCCATCATTCCTCAAACCGGTGACAACGCCGTGGGATTCGTTTTTATCGCAGTTACAAGCCTTATTCTTATGACATTTATACTCGCCCCAAAAAGAAGCAGGTTCTTCTCCCTTTCCAAGTGATTCCCATAAAGTGAACAAAAAAACAAGACTATTTACAAGGGCGTGCAAAATTAGCGAAGAAATTATCTAACACACGGTAGGGGCGAACTGCGTTCGCCCGCGGGAGACCGCAGGTCTCCCCTACGGATAAACAAAAATTGATATGCAGAAAGCAAAGATTAACCCCGACAGATTTTCAAGGTCTGTCGGGCGTCGTTTATTCAGTTAGATAAATTGGAATTGGCTGTTAGTTCTATATACCGCAAATGGTAAAACACTTATGATTTGTGAAACATTCTTCTATCCACGGAGTCAGTTCTTCTATAACATCCATCCAACGCTCATTTTCTTTCGATTTTGCAATAAGGACTTCCCATTGCTCTTTGCATACTTCGGTAGGAGCATAGTAGCAAAAATCCTCGATGGAATTAGAAAACAAATCATAAAGATTTAGTGAGTCAAAAATGTCAGCATGGAGACAGAGCGAATCTTTTAGCCAAAACTTGTTTCTAAATTTTCCTTTTTGAAATTCAAAATAACAGGTTCCTCCTGCCGCTTTTCGTTGCACTTCATCAAGAAAATATTTCATTCGCTCGCATCCCTCCGTCAAA
>SVUF01000021.1 GCA_015063395.1 Oscillospiraceae bacterium | reverse complement strand
TAGTATTTTTAAATAGGAAAAATGAAAATATATATCCCATAAGCGAGGATCTTGAAATGAAAGATGAAAAGTCAATAAGAGCAAAAGAATATACAAGAAAGTACGCGGCAATATATACTGCAACGGCAATACTCTGTGTGCTTGTTGGTGTTGCCCTTTCTTTAACGGTGATGAAGCTTACAGAGGGCATGAGAGCTCCGATAACAACAACACCCACAGAAACCTTTGAGGTTCCGGGAACAACTGCAGCTCCGACAACAACAGCTCTCGAGACAACTGCACCTGCAACAACACCCAAGCCAACAGATGTTAAGGTTGAGATCAAAACATCTGCAATCGGCAACAGTCAGCTGTCCCACGGTCCTCTTATAATTGTAAATGAAACATACCCTTATGATCCTGCAAATACAAAAAATGAACTGGTAGTTTTCAAGGAGCAGTCGGACAATAATCTTGCTGTTGTAACTTGGGGAATCAGCACCACAATGGATACCTACAAGGCACTTAATACAATGCATGCCGATATGAAGGCGGAGCTTTCCACAGAATATAAGATCACAGTTGTCAACGGATATTCCGATAAATCACAGACAAGTGAGCTTGGAACAGGTCTTTCTGTTACAATTAAGTTTATGAAGGGAACGGGTTCATATCAGCTTTCCGATCCATCTGTTTCAAAGGAATACAAGTGGCTTACTGAAAATGCATGGAAATACGGACTTGTATTCAGATATCCTGAAGACAAAACACTTCAGACAGGTCACCCCGGTTCATATAATCAGCTGAGATATGTTGGTAAGGAGCATGCAAAATATATGTACGACAACAAGCTTTGCCTTGAGGAATATGTACAGGAGATCAAGGATTACACATTTAATGCTCCCCTTGAGCTTGCAGGCGATGAGTGCAAATACCGCATCTATTATATTCCCATGACAGAAGGTAAATCAACCGATATCCAATACCGTTCCAAGTCTCCTCTTGAAACGTATGGAACACTTGTTGTTTCAGGTGATAATTCCGAGGGATTTATCGTGGTTCAGCAGTATTTTGAGAAATAAGAAATAAGCAAAATAAAAAAACTTCACTTTAAGTGAAGTTTTTTTATTTTTAAAATCATTAAATGACTTTTTATTTCTCGATGGAGCGTACAAAGCTTTCAAGTCTTGCATTGGAGTGGGAAGAGAAGATCTCATCGGGAGAGCCTTCTGCTGCAACGACTCCTTCGTCCATGAAAATGATCTTATCAGCGATCTCACGTGCAAAAGCCATTTCATGTGTTACGATGATCATTGTCGTGTCCTCGTCGGAAAGCTGACGGAGAACGCGAAGAACCTCACCTGTAAGCTCGGGGTCCAAGGCTGATGTAGGTTCATCAAAGCAAAGGATATCGGGCTTCATGGCAAGAGCACGTGCAATTGCAACTCTCTGCTGCTGACCTCCTGAAAGCTGACAGGGATACAGATTTTTCTTGTCTGTAAGACCAACTCTTTCCAAAAGATAGTCTGCATTTTTTTCGATCTCGGCAAAGATCTCAGGCTTTTTTTCTTTGAAATCAGGTCTTTCCTCGGCGTGAAGCTTTGGAGCAAGACAAATGTTTTCAAAGGCAGTATACTGCGGAAAAAGGTTGAAGCTTTGGAATACAAGACCGAAGTGCAGCCTTTTTTGACGCTTAGTTGTTTCGGGAATATCCTTGTCGGCAACTGCATCATAGATCAGATTGCCGTTGAGATAGATTTGTCCCTCGTCAGGAGTTTCAAGAAAATTGATACAACGGAGCAGGGTGGTCTTGCCGCTGCCGGAAGAACCGATGATGGCAAGAACATCCCCTGTTTCCATAGAAAAATCAATTCCTTTAAGGATCTTGGAAGAACCGAAAGATTTTTTAATGTTTTTAACTTCAATAATACTCACGGTGTACCTCCTATGCTTTGAAATATGAAAGCTTCTTTTCGAGCTTTCCGAGAAGGATGGTCAAGAGTCCGACAAAAATGAGGTAGAATACTCCCGCGTAGAACATTGGCCAAATGAGCGCTTCTGCCATAAGAAGCTTGGATTGGTAGATGATCTCTCCAACTGTCAGTACATTTGCAAGGGAGGTATCCTTTACAAGAGTGATGACCTCGTTGCCCATGGGAGGAAGGATTCTTTTGATAACCTGCTTCAGTACGATCTTTTTGAATATTTGTGATTTTGTAAGACCGAGAACCTGACCTGCTTCATATTGACCTTGAGGAATGCTTTCAATACCTCCGCGGTAGATCTCCGAAAAATAGCAGGCATAGTTTATAATGAATGCTATTGTTACGGCGATGAATCTACCCATGTTTTCAAGACCGAAGTTCAACTGAACAATAAGGTCAATGTCAGAAAAAAGTTTAAAGCCCAGGAAGTTCGGTACGTAATAAACTATCATGATCTGGAGCATCAGCGGAACTCCGCGAATGATCCAAACAAATATTTTGGATAAGAAGCTTAAAGGCTTGAATTTGCTCATTGATGCAAATGATATTGCAAGTCCCAAGGGGAGTGCGAATATCAGTGTTAAAAGGAAGAGCAAAAGAGTCAAGCTAAAGCCGTTTAATAGGTATAGTGTTACCTGCCAAAAGGTCATTATGTAACTCCGTTTCGTTAATTATTACTTTTTCTGATCTGCAAAATCAAGAATTACTGTGTTTTCAACACCGTATTTTTCAGCAAGTTTCTTGAGGCTGCCGTCCTTAGCAAGTGCTTCAAGCTGTTCGTTTACCTTTGCTGTAAGCTCGCTGCCCTTCTTGAATCCGATTCCGTAGTATTCAACCTCGCTGGAAAGTGTTTCAACGATTGCGAGGTCAGCATAGTCACCCTTACCAACAAGGCTCTTTGCAAGCTGTGCGTCAACTACTGCGAACTGAGCTGTATTTGAGAACACCTCAAAGATAGCTTCTGTCTGCTTTGTAACAGTCTTAACGATTGCGCCTTCAAATTCCTTTGCATAGCTTTCACCTGCGGAAGCAGCTTCAACATAACCGATCTTGTCCTTGAGGTCATCAGCAGATGTGATACCGGAATCCTTCTTAACAACGATTACCTGTCTGTTTTCCATGTAGTTGTAGGAGAAGTCAACAAGGTCAGCACTGGGTGTGCCGTCATCGCTTCCGTTGGATGTGAATCCGTTCCAGATACAGTCGATGGAGCCTGCGTTGAGGTCTGTATACTTCTGTTCCCAAACGATTTCCTTGAATACAACTGTATAACCAAGGTTCTCAAATACCATTTCTGCAAGCTCTGTGTCAAAGCCAACGAGCTTGCCGTCAGCATTCTTGTAGTTCATGGGCTCATAGATTGTGTAACCAACGGTCACAACGGGACCTGTCTGGCAAGAAGCCATGGTTACAAGTGCGAATGAAAGAATAAGTGTGATTGCTAAAATTTTAAATACGTTTTTCATTTTTTATTCTCCTTTGATTTTATTTTAACAAGCCATGGTATTATATCATACTTTTTTTACTTTTGCAATAGGATAATATGCTAATTTACTAAAGTAAAATTTAACTTTTTGTTATGTAATTATTAACAAAATGTTAATATCCCCTTATTGTGTTAAAATAAGGGGATATATTGATTTTTTGCTTAATTATTAATTTTTATTGGGAAACCTCATCACTTTTTTCGGATTTTATATAAATGGGGTCTGTATTGTTTATTATGCAATCCTCATTGATTATAACCTTGCAAAGATTCTCCATGGAGGGTGCGTCGTACATGATGTTCAGCATTACGGATTCCATGATGGAGCGCAGTCCCCTTGCTCCTGTGGCTCTTTCAATTGCGCGGTCGGCAATAATATTAAGTGCTTCGGGAGTGAATTCAAGCTCAATATTGTCAATTTTAAAGAGCTTTTGATACTGCTTCAAAATAGCGTTTTTGGGCTTGGAAAGAATACTGATGAGTGCCTCTCTGTCAAGATTGTCAAGGGTAACGATTACGGGAAGTCTGCCCACAAGCTCGGGGATCAAGCCGAATTTGATAACATCGTGGGGACCCACACCGGAATAGATCTTTGAGTTTGATTTTTCCTTCTTGGACTTAACGCTTCCGGAAAAGCCCATGCTTTGAGAGCCCTCTCGTTTTTCTACGATCTTGTCAATTGTGTCAAATGCTCCGCCGCAAATAAAGAGAATATTTTCGGTGTTGATCTGAATAAAATCCTGATTTGGATGCTTTCTGCCACCCTGTGGAGGAACATTTGCAACAGTGCCTTCGAGGATCTTCAAAAGAGCCTGCTGAACACCTTCTCCCGATACATCCCTTGTGATTGAGCGGTTTTCACTTCTTCTGGCGATCTTATCAACCTCATCAATATAAATAATGCCTTTTTCAGCCATATTTATGTCGTAATCAGCGGCTTGGATCAGCTTTAAAAGGATGTTTTCAACATCTTCTCCAACATAACCTGCTTCGGTGAGAGTTGTTGCGTCTGCAATTGCAAAGGGAACCTTGAGGGTCTTTGCAAGCATTTGCGCAAGGTATGTTTTGCCAACTCCTGTGGGACCAAGGAGCAGTACATTGCTTTTTTGGATTTCTACGCCGTCATCAGCCTTATTTGATTTTTCATTTTTTGAAAGGATCCTTTTGTAGTGGTTATATACCGCAACTGCAAGAGCCTTCTTGGCATCGTCTTGTCCCACAACATAGTCATCAAGGGATTTTTTTATTTCAGAGGGGCGAGGAAGATTTGCAAGTGTGATCGTATCCTTTCCCGATTTTTTTCTTTTTGAAGAGTTTAATCCTCGGTGCTCGGCAATAAGCTCGGAGCAAGCCTTAACACAGTCATCGCAAATATAGGCGCCGTCACCTGAAGGAATGAGGAATTGAACATTAAGCTCGTCACGTCCGCAAAAGGAGCAGTGGCGAAGTGTATCTCTACCGTTTGCCATGGATATACCTTTCTTTTTCATGTTGAGTTTTACGCAGTAAAACCGTATTATTAATAAATGGGGCTGTTCACGTGAATGAACAGTCCCCATAGATTTTAAAGTCTTTTTTCAATAACCTTGTCGATGAGTCCGAATTCAGCTGCAGCCTGTGCTGAAAGGAAATTGTCTCTTTCTGTTGCCGCAACGATCTCTTCATAGCTCTTTCCTGTATTTGAGGCAAGGATCCTATTGAGACGTTCCTTGGTGTTGAGAATGTGGTCTGCATGGATCTTGATGTCCGTTGCCTGACCCTGCATACCTCCCAAGGGCTGATGGATCATGATCTCGCTGTTGGGAAGGGCAAGACGTTTGCCCTTTGCTCCTGCGGAAAGGAGGAACGCACCCATACTTGCTGCCATTCCGATGCATATTGTTGATACGTCGCATTTGATGAAATTCATTGTATCATAAATAGCAAGACCTGCAGAAACAGATCCGCCGGGGCTATTGATGTAAAGACAGATGTCTTTGTCGGGATCCTGAGATTCAAGGAAAAGAAGCTGGGCAACCACAAGGTCAGCCGTTACATTATTCACTTCATCTGCAAGGAAAATAATGCGGTCATTGAGCAGTCTGGAATATATATCATAGGCTCTTTCGCCTCTGTTGGTTTGTTCAATGACTGTTGGTACAAGTGCCATAATTCTACCTCCGTAATTATTAAAGATTTTGGGTTTAACTGTTATGGATTATTCGCTGATCTTAGCCTCTGCCTTGATGATTGCAACAGCCTTGTTTACAGAAAGGTCGCGGGAAATATCCTTTGTATCAACAAGCTCCTTAACCTTTTCAACCTCAAGGTTGTAAGCTTCAGCAAGCTTCTTGAATTCTTCTTCGATCTCTTCCTCTGTTACAACAACATTTTCAAGTTCAGCGATTTTTTCAAGAGCAAGTCTTGTCTTAACCTGGCGCTCTGCCTGAGGACGAAGCTGCTCACGGAGTCCGTCAAGGGTCATGCCTGTGTACTGGAAGTATGTCTTCATATCAAGACCGTTCATGCGGAGTCTTGAGTCATAGTCTCTTACGAAGTTCTCTGTCTCTGTTACAAACATGGACTCGGGAATTTCAGCGTGGAGTCTTTCGATGAGAGCATCGATGAGCTGTCCTTCAACTTCCTTGTCAGCAGCAGCTTCTTTACTGTTCTTGATTTTAGCCTCAATATCTGCCTTATATTCATCGAGTGTGTCAAATTCAGAAACATCACGAGCGAATTCATCGTCAAGCTCGGGAAGCTCAACCTTCTTGATGCCGTGAAGCTTGATTGCAAATACAGCTTCCTTACCTGCAAGCTCTGCCGCGTGGTATTCCTCGGGGAACTTTACTGTGATGTCAAAGGATTCTCCGATGCTGTGACCAACAACCTGCTCCTCAAATCCGGGAATGAATGAGCCGGATCCAAGCTCAAGGGACTGATTTTCAGCTGTGCCGCCTTCGAACTTAACGCCGTCAACGGAGCCGGAATAGTCAATTGTTGTGATGTCGCCGTTTTCAGCAGCTCTGTCTGTGATCTCGGTTGTACGTGAGTTTCTCTGACGAACTCTTTCAAGCTCTGCCTCAACCTCTTCGGGCTTAACCTCTTCAACCTTGCGGGTAACTTCGATGCCCTTGTACTCATCAACTGTAACCTCGGGTTTGATTGCAACGTTAGCGATGATTACAACCTGCTCGTCTGTGATCTCCTCAATGTCGATTTCGGGAGAGTCAACAACCTCAACGCCTGAAGCCTCAACTGCAAGGGGGTACTCTGTGGGAAGAAGATTGTTGATTGCATCCTCATAGAAGAATCCCTTACCGTACATCTTTTCGATCATGTTTCTGGGAGCCTTACCCTTTCTGAAGCCGGGGATTGTGATGTCAGCGCTTTTCTTGCGGAAAACCTTTGTTACCTCTGCCTGAAATTCTGTGCCGGGAATGCTGAATTTGATTTCAGCAATGCTTCCTTCTTTTTTTGTTACTGATATAAGTGTCATTTGTAATTCCTCCAAATATTATACTTTTGATAAACATACATCATATATTTTATCAGTATTTTAAAATATGTCAATATATTTTTTGCAATTTTTTTGTAAAAATTTAATTTTCGGCTCATTTGCCTATAATAAGGCTTTTTTTATTGATTTTTTTGGATGGGATATGGGTAAAAATCCAAAAAGTCCGAGGAGATCAATCGCATTTCGATCCCTTCGAAGTCATAGGATCTTGGAATATTATATTTTCCGTGTATGTGACCGAAGAAGCACCGCTTTACATTGAATGCATGCATAACATCGATGATCTCGCGGCAAACAAATCCTTCAAGAGCGGGCGGAAAATGAAGAAAAACAAGCTTTTCCTTTTCGGGATTTTCCTCCTGTGCGATTTCGAGGCTTCTTTGCAGACGGCCTGCCTCTCTTGTGACGATCTTGTCATAGTCCGCGTCCTTGGGAGCATTTGCTTCGGTGAACCAGCCCCTTGTTCCGCATATGGCAAAGCCTTCTGCCTCAAGGGCGTTGTTGTGGAGAAGCTCAATTGTATCGATTCCGTTAGCATTGAAAAGCTTATTGATTTTTGCGGCTGTTGACCACCAATACTCGTGGTTTCCCTTGGAGATTATTTTTCTGCCGGGCAGGGAATTTATAAACAGTAGATCGGGCAGTGCTCCCTCGAGAGTCATTGACCATGAAATATCCCCGGGGATCATGACAGTGTCCTCGGCGCTTACAAGTGAAAGCCATCTTGATTTGATCTTTTCTTGGTGATCCTGCCATCTTGAGCCAAAGATATCCATTGGCTTTTCGCCGTCAAGGGACAGATGGAGGTCAGCCATTACAAAAAGTGCCACCGAGATCACTCCTTTCGTGAATAGTAACCGATTTTTCGGTTCATAATGTTTATAAATAAATTAAAGGCGGTGTTTTTATGAATAATTTTATACCTTATGAGTCAAGCGGATCGGAAAAGAAGTCCAAAAAGGCAAACAAAGGGATAATATGCGATGTTCGCAACTGCGTTTATCATGACGGAGTGGGGAAGTGTATGGCAGGGCAAATATCCATCGGTCCCAGCTATGCCACTTCATCGCGAGATACTGTTTGCGCGACCTTCAGACCGAAAACACTATGATTCAATTCTGACGCCACGTAATTGCGGGGGAGATGTTGTTTTGGAAGAAGCGGTCTGCGTTGTCGTAGAAGATCTTATTGATAAGCTCCTTACTGTAACCGCGTTTTTCCATTTCATAAGCGAGGTTATAAACGAAACGGACAGAGGGTATATCTTCGGGAGTGACTTCAATTCCGTCAAAATCACAACCAAGACAAACAGTGTTCTCACCGTTCATTGAAAGATAATGCTCAATATGCCTGAGAGCATCCTCTGCCTTGCAGACCCCCTCGCAAAGATGGTGGGGATACAAGCTGATGCCCACAATGCCGCCAAGATCCCTGATGATTCCAAACATTTCGTCGGTGAGATTTCTTGGGTGGTCAAAGATCTTTCTTGAATTTGAGTGGCTGGCAACAATGGGCTTGCCTGCCTTTTCGGCATAGGGAATACAGTCAAAAAAAGTTCTGTCCGATGCATGTGAAAGGTCGGGAACGATATCGAGATGGAAACAATGACGAAGCACTGTTGCTCCAAAGCGGTCAAGGGGATAGTCCGTGTCAAAGCTTCCGCCGATACATGTTCTGCCCTTCCACATAAGAGTCAGAAGGCGTACTCCCTTGGCGTACATCATATCAAGACGTTCAATTTTTCCATTTAGTATTTCTGCTCCCTCAACTGCAAGTATGGAGTTCCCTTGCGGAATATTGAATGAACCTATACTATCTGCAATATTACAAAAACGTTCAAATCCTTCGTTGGGGTGAAAGTGGGGATTTGACCATATTGCAAATACCTGACGGTATTCTTTAAATGATAATACTTCCGATTGATTAATATGGGTTATGTTGTTGTCAAAGGTAAGACCGTCATCGTAAAGCCTTGATAAAGTGTCACAATGCAGATCAAAGTATTTCATATCTACCTCACGTTATCCAGCGTAAAGGCGGCGGGAATGTGTTTTACACGGTATCGTGTGTTGCCGCTTGGAAGCTCCTCGGAATAGACCTCCAAAACGTCAAAACGAACTGATTTTGTAATAGGTCCCCAGCCGAGATAGATCCTTGCGCTGTATATAATGTTTTTCATTTTATTTTTGGTGACTGCAACTGAAGGGCGGCCGTACCGTGTAAGATTATTTTCGTTCATTGAGCGAAGCTTAACCTCCGCAAATACAATATATCGGTCGTTTTCAGCAATTATGTCGATTTCACCGTGACGGGTAAGAAAATTTCTTTTTTTGATCTCAAATCCAATGGACTCGAGATACTCACAGCAAACGGATTCTCCGATGGATCCAACTTCTCTTTTAGATTTCATTTGTCAAGAAATTTCAGAAAGGTTTTTCGGTGATGGGGGCAGGGTCCCAGCTTTCGAAGAGCCTCCATATGCTCCTTTGTTCCGTACCCCTTGTGCTTTTTAAAATTGTATTCGGGAAATTCCCTGTCAATTTCCATACATAAACGGTCACGGGAAACCTTTGCAAGAATTGAGGCTGCGGCAATTGAAGGAGAAATTGCGTCCCCGTGGATCACACAACGGGTCTTTTGACTGAAATTTCGGGCAATATTACCGTCCACCAACACCAAATCGGGAGAGGGCTCCAGCTTTGCAACAGCTCTGCGCATGGCAAGCTGAGAGGCTTCAAGAATATTCAAGGTGTCGATCTCCTCGACACTTGAGGATTCAATGGCATAGCTTATGGCGTTTTCGATGATCACGTCAAAAAGCTTTTCTCTTTTCTTTTCTGTGAGCTTTTTTGAATCGTTAAGTCCCTCGATCTCAAATCCGAGGGGAAGTATCACGGCTGCGGCAAAAACAGGACCCGCAAGAGGACCTCTGCCTGCTTCGTCCGTTCCTGCGATTATTTGAAAGCCTTCGTCATACAGTGAATTTTCTAATTTCCAATCCATAAATTACCTTCCGCTTATGAGGTTGATCTCGTCCGTAAGCTCAAGACCGAGATTCTTTCTGAATTCCTCAACCTTTTTGAAGGTTTCTGCAGTATCTGTGAAAAAGGTTGGAACATGGGCGTCAACACCGTAGATCACTTTGTTTCCGATCTCTGCGGCAATTTTAAAGAATCTTTCGCAGGGATATCTTCTGCTTTCATGGAAGCCGAGAAAATTGATCTCAAGGGGGATATCAAGCTCCTTTGCCCTCTTGCAGAGTCTTGTCATTTCTTCCTTGTAGACCTCATCGTCCTCTGTATAATTGACCATGTCGGGATGGGCGATGTATGAAAAATATCCGGTTTCAATGGCAGTAATCACAGAGTCAATGTAGCTTTTGAATGTTTCGGTGGTGCAGGGTCTGCCTGCGTATGTTCCGTCAAACTCATTGTTTGTAAAGTGCTGACCGAGTATAAGGTAATCAATATTATAGTCCTTGACGATCTTGCAAAGACCCTCAAAGCACAAGGGATAGTATTCCGCTTCAAATCCGATAAGTATTTTAATGCGGTCCTTATATTCCTCACGAAGTGCTGAAAGGGTGGTGACATAATCCTCCACCAAGCTCACGTCCATTCTGACCCCCGACTTATAGTCAACTCCGGCGACATCAAAGGGGTATGGGGTGTGGTCGGCAAAGCCAAGAACCTGAATTCCTGCTTCAATGGCGTTTTCTATATATTCACGTTCTTTTCCCGAAGCATGACCGCAGCGGGTGGTATGAGTGTGATAATTTTTCTTCAAATATTCCATTATATATGCCTCTTTTCTGTAAGGTACGCTTATAGTATACCCGATCATTTTCTGAATTTCAATCCTTGTCAGTGTTGAAAATTAATCCTGTCTTGAGCTGTCAGACTCGGGAAGCTCAAGGGTGATCCTTCCGATCTTTGCGCTTCGGAATTCATCCATAAGCATTATGGCAACTCTGTCTGTGTCGATGTCTCCGCCTGAGATGAGCATACCGCGTTTTTTACCGATAAGCTCAAAAAGCTCATAGGGCTCCAAGCTTTTGATAAGCTCGAGATCGTTTATATTGTATCTTTTGGCAATAAGCTCGGGATAAAGTCTTGAAAGTCTTTCAAGAAGGAACAGGGAAATTTCATCAAGATTCAGAACCTTGTCCCTGATTGCTCCTGTAATTGCAAGATTTTCTCCAACTGTTTTGTCCTCAAATTTTGGCCAAAGAACTCCCGGCATGTCCATAAGATCGATGCCTATGGAGGTTGGCACCCACTGCTTTGCAAGAGTGACTCCGGGACGGTTTTCCACCTTTACCTTTTTACTTTTGCAAAGCTTATTGATGAGCGAGGATTTTCCTACGTTGGGAATACCGACGATCATTGCTTTTATGGCTCTTCCCGTCATGCCCTTGTCTTGATATTTCTGGAGCTTATCTGCGAGAAGCTCCTTGATTGCAGGGGTAATTGACGATATGCCCTGTGAGGTTATGCAGTCTGTGAAAAGGAAATGAAGACCGTGATCCTTGGCATATTTTGCCCAAGCCTCATTTGCGGCAGGGTCTGCAAGTCCTGCTTTATTCATAAGGGTCAATATGGGCTTGGAAGAGCAGAGCTTTGCGATTTCGGGGTTTTTGGAGCTGTATGGAATTCTTGCGTCGCGAAGCTCGATCACAACGTCAACTTCCTTAAGGTTCTCTGTGATAAGTCGGCGTGTTTTTGCCATATGCCCCGGGAACCACTGTATAATATCTGATGGCATTTTTTGTCCTCGCTTTCTTTTGTGATCAATCCAATGTGCCGAAATCGGAGAAGGGACAGATTCTGAAGAATGCTTTTCCGATAACGCATCTTTCATCAACGAAGCCCACGTTTGAGGATCGGCTGTCATGGGAATTGTTTCTGTTGTCTCCCATTACGAAGATTGTTCCTTCGGGCACTGTTGCCTTGAAGGTATTGGTTTCGGCATCAAAGGAGCTTTGGGGAATGTTGTAAATATCCTGATGGCTCATGGGCACACCTTCAGGGATCTCATCTCCATTTGGATTATATTCAAAGGGGTTGTGTCTGACATAAGCCTCTTCAAGTACAATTCCGTTGACTTTGACCTCCCATGAGTTGAAGTTGATCTCAAGTGTATCTCCGCCCGTTGCGATCACTCGCTTGATAAGTGGCTTGTTGAGGTCGTAGTCAGGGGATTGAAGAATGACGATGTCGTTCTTTTTTGGTGTGTAAAATGCGATCTGAACCAAAAGACTGTCGCCTTCGTTTATGGTGTATGTCATGGATTCGCCGCTGACGGGAGAATATCTGATGAAGAAGGTTATGAGGAGGATCACAATTCCGATGGAAATTGCTACCATCTCAACGGTGTCATAAAGGAAATTTATAAAAGGGTTTCCTTTTTTTTCGGTTCTCCCAGGTTTTTTTTCCTCGGTTGAGGTTTCCTCACCCTCAGAACCGTTTATGTCCTCACCTTCTTCTGCATTTTTGTCCTCGGTGTTTTCGCAAGCGGAAGGTACGGGAGCTTCGGTGATATCCGTTGCTTCTTCCTCAGGCTCCGTTTCCTCCGGCAGATCGTCAGGTGCGACAGAGATGCCGTCGGGAAGATCCTTTTTGCTTTCTGCTGCATCCTGTGTTATATCATTTTTTTCTATATTATCGGCTTCTGTATTTTTAGGAGTATCCGAATTGTTGACGTTTTCAAGCTTGTTATCGTTGTCGTTCATAATATACCTCCAACTATATATTTCACAAAGTATATTATATCATATTTTTGGTAAACTTACAAGTGTTTTTTACATTTCCAAATCGTAAAATTTCCTGTATTTTGCTGAGAAGGGAATAAGAGCTTGAAATGAAAACACTAAAAATAAAAGCTGAAGGCTTTTTCATAAAAGCAAAAAAACAACACTCCGAAGAGTGTTGTTTTTGTTAGGATTTAGTTTAAGGTTTTCGTTGTAATATCAAACGATATTAGCCAACGTATTCACCCTTATCGTTGAATCCGAGATCTGTAGCATCCTGTTCGTCAGCTGAAGTAACTGTCTGCATGCCTGTGCCGTAACCGTCTGCTCTGTTGTGAGCTGTCCAGAACTTCTTGTAGAGTTCATGGTAAGCATCGTATCTAGCATCCCAAACCTGTGAAAGGTATGTGAAACCAACACATGTGTCGCCCTTGTAGAGAGCTACGATGAACATGTATGTCTTACCAACTTCGAGAGCTTCGCACATATCTCCTTCGGGAGCAGAACCAACCTGAAGTCTGTAAATTACGTTACCGTTGTCGAACTTGTAGAATGTCTCTGTGGGAGTTGTGAAGGGTCCCTTGATGTCTGCATTAGACTCGGGAGTAACTTCTGCATCGTGGTAGAAGAACTTCCATGTGTACTCGTAGTCATCTGTTCCAAGGTTCTGTGTGAAGTCACCGTCGTTAGCGCCGATAACTACGCAAGACTGGAAGAATGCACGTGCGCACCATGAACCGTTGTCATTGAAGGGCCATGTTTCGAATGCTGTTCCGTAGAAAGAACCTTCAGCAAAGATCTTCTCGATTCCACCGAACTGTTCGAACATATCGAACTCAACGGGATCATCAGTAGGAGTGGGTGTGGGTTCTTCTGTGGGTGTGGGCTCTGCAGTAGGTGTGGTAACTACAGTTGTTGTGCCAGCGGGTGTTGTTGTGCCGGCGGGTGTTGTAGCAGGAGCTGCTGTTGTGCCAGCGGGCTTTGTTGCGGGAGCAGTTGTTGCGGGAGTGTCTGTGTTACAAGAAGCAAGAGCAAGACATGCAAAAACAGCAACAAGTGCAAGAGCAAGAATACGCTTTGTCATTTTGAGTTTCCTCCGATAAAATAATTTTTGTGTACCTAAGTACCATACTTATAATACCACACGTCATTTTTTTTGTCAATAGTTTTTTTGTTGTTATTTTGCACAATTTTTGTTTTCAAGGAATGTTTTTTTAAAGACCTTTAACTAAAATTGTTGGCGTATTTTACAAATAATTATTAAAATGTGAATATTTTTAACAGTTTCTAAATATATTTCTCTTGTAATTAACACTAAAGGTGTCCTTGCTTTCGACATCATTTTGTTGGTGTCTAAGGGTAGAATATATATCGGGAGGTGTTGAAATGAGCGAGATCTACGCCGATATATTTTTTCTCATTAACTTTTCAATGGACTTCATTTGTTTATTTTTGACAGGTCTTATTCTTGGAAAAAAGACCAAAATACGCCGTTTTGTTTTGGGGGCAGCCCTTGGCGGTGTTTATTCCGTAATTACTCTTTTCATTGATCTGTCAAGTCCCCTGAGGTTTATTATAACCATTTTGTCAGCTTTTATAATCTGCTTTTCTGTTTTTGGAAATTTTCATTCCCAAAAAAATGTATTGTTTCCTACGTTTTTGTTTATTTCCGTTTCCTTTTTTATGGGCGGAGCTTTGACATATCTGTATTCTTCCCTTGGAAAATATTTTACAAAAGCGCAGTCAGAACAGGATCTTTCAATTCTGCTTCTTCCTGCTTCGCTGATCTGCGGTGTGCTTTCATATGTTGTTTCGAGGATCTCTCAAAAAAGGCTTTCGGCAAAGCGCTTTGACATTGTTGTTGTTACAGAAAAGGAGTGTTGCTTTTCCGCTCTTTGTGATTCTGGAAATCTTCTTTGCGAGCCAATCAGCAGACTTCCTGTAATCATTCTTTCAAAAAAGGCGTCCTTAAATTATATAAAAAGCGGAATTTTCACTCCCTATGAAGCTGCGAAATATCCCGAGGTGTCGGGAAAGATCAGAATTATTCCTGCAAAAAGCGCTTTTTCCCAAGGTATGCTGACGGGTTTTATTCCGCAGGGGGTGCTTATTGAGGGGAAAACACAAAAATGCTGCATAGCTTTTTCCGAAAACGAGGATTTTGGCGGATGCGACTGTCTTGTTCCCACGGTGCTTTTATAGCCTTGACTACATAAAAACTAAGTATTATAAAAGAGGTGTTGTTATGCTTGAAAAAATCATGAAGCTTATTTACAGTCTTACGGGAAAGGAAGAAGGGATCTTCTATATTAACGGAGCGGAAACTCTGCCCGTTCCCCTTGATCCCGAAGAGGAATGTGAGATCCTTGAGCGTCTTGAAAAGGAGTCATCACTGCGATCCGTTCTTGTTGAAAGAAATCTACGGCTTGTTGTTTATATTGCCAAGAAGTTTGAAAATACGGGTACGAATATTGAGGATCTCATCTCCATAGGAACGATTGGGCTCATCAAGGCGATCAACACATTTCGAGCGGACAAAAACATAAAGCTTGCCACATATGCTTCCCGTTGTATAGAAAACGAAATTTTGATGTACATAAGAAAAAGCAGCTCTCAAAGGTGCGAAATGTCCTTTGATGAGCCGCTTAATATAGATAAGGATGGTAACGAGCTTCTTCTTTCGGATATAATCGGTTCTGATGAGGACAGTGTTTTCCTCGGAATTGAAAAAAGCGAGGACCGAAAGATCGTAAGGCAAGCGCTTTCAAGGCTTGACCCGAGGGAAAGAAGGATCGTGGAGCTTCGTTACGGGATCGCTGACGGTCGGGAATATACTCAAAAGCAGGTGGCAAAAATGATGGGTATATCCCAGTCCTATATTTCAAGGCTTGAAAAGAAGATCATTGACCGCTTACACGACGAGATCAAGGATCGGATCTAATCCCTTGGCGGCATTGTGAAAACACCTGCTCCAAGACAAGAAGCAAATTGAGCCTCTCTTGAGGTGGGCGAGAATATAAATAACTGTGCGCCTTCTTTTTTTGCGTGACTCATCATAGCGCCAAGTGTACTTTGGAGCCGTTCATCGTCCATGCCTGCAAAGCCTTCATCGATTATTACAGGGGGCTTATCCTTGAAAAGAGTGGATATAAGGGATATTCTGAAAGCGAGATACACAATGTCCTTTGTGCCTTCACTGAGGTGGGCGATATTCCTTGTGGACTCCTCGTGGGTGTAGCTGAGCTCAAGGCGGCTGTCCACGTTTATGCAGTCATATTTTCCACCCGTTGCTTCGGCTATAAAATCGGAAGCAAGAGAGGAAAGCCTTGGGGCGATCCTGTTGCGGGAGGCGGTGCCTGCTTTTTCAAGGGAATCGTAGGCAAGGCAGAGCGCGCTGTATATGTACTGAAGCTTTTGGATCTTGGAGTCAAGCTCTGCAATTCGTTTTTTTAAGGCTTCCTCGTCCTCAAATCCCGAGAGCATGGAAGTCAGCTTCACTTTTTTCTGTGTAAGAGCGGAGGATAGCGCCTCGGCTCTTTTTTCGAGGCTTCGTTTTTCAGCTTTTGCATCAATAAGCATGGATCTTATGGATCTGTTTTCGGGAATTTGCGGCATATCCATGGACAAAAGCGCAAGATACTCCTCTTCGGTGAAATCCTCGGCGTTGAGCCTGTGATCTTCCTTTTTGCGCGTGATGGCGACGTCAAGCCGATCAAGCTCTTCAATTATATCTTTTATGCTGTTTCTGAAGGTCTCCATGTGGGAAACAGTACTGCAGGAAACACCGTATTTTTCCGAAAGGTAGGTGTAATCCGCTAATATTCTTTTGAGCTTTTCGTCATGCTCTTTGATGAGTCCCTCTGTCTCTCCGATCTGCTTTGCAAGAAGCTCCCGCTTTTCCGATGAACGTTCACTGGTGTCCTTGTGCTTTTTCAGCTCCTCTATACTTTCTACACCGATTCCCGACAGTAAGGATCGGATGGTGTTCTCCGATGACCCTATGAGAAGCTTAAATGCTATGAAAAACAGTAAAGCCACAACACCAAGGGCTCCCGATGCAAGTCTCAGGCTTGGCAGTGCAATTGCGGAAATTATGAAAAATATTACAAAAAATCCAATGGCGATCAGTGAGAAATCCGAAAGCTTTTTCAGCTTTAAACGTTTCTTGTCCTCGGAGCTGATCGCTTTTACAATGGGCTCAATGGGCATATTGTTCAGCGAGGCATTTTGACGGTGGTCATCATAACTGATTTTGAGCTGATCCCTTGCTTTTGTAAGATCCTTTATTTTTTCAAGGGTGGAATAATAGCTTCCAATTCCGTCGTTCAGCCGAGAAAGATATTCTTTTTTAGGGAAAAATCCGTTTTTGGTGGCGTCTTTGATATACTTGCTCCGCTGTGATTCCATTTCCTCAATGGCTTTTTTTGTTGCGATCGTTCCTTGTATCCGCTCAAGCCTTTCTGCGCCCTCAAGAGAAGCGATGGAGGTGTCCGCTTTTTTTACTAAATCTTTAGTTTCTGTAAGCTCCGCAGTGTCGCGCTTTATCTGCTCCTTAAGGTCAAGGATAACGGTACGCTGTTTCGAAGCTGCGGATTTTTGGTCGCAAAGGGCATCAAGTTGTTTTTTTAAGCTGTATATTTTTCCGCCTTTTTCATTTTTATAAAGCAAATATGTCTTTGCGCTGTCAAGCTTTGACAGTGCTTTTTTTGTGTTGACCTCCTCGTCCGCACCTGACAGCATGTTTTCTATGGAGGTGTATACACTTCCGCTGTCAACAAAGGAGCCCACAGCTTGATCTATAAACAGGGTGCGGTTAAAAACCTCCTCGGAAATGCCGCCGAGGAAAAGATCCTCGGGAGGGCTTTTCAGAGCTTCTCCGCTGTTCAGGTTGATGACGGTTACATTTCCCGAGTTTCTTTTTCCCGAGCGGAAGACCTCTCGCTCGATTCTGTAGGGAGTGCCGTCATTAAGTGTAAGCTCCACACTTCCGCTTGCAAGATGTGTGTCCCAATTTATATATCTGTCCGCTGTGCCAATGGGCTGATCCTTGGATTTTTTTGAGGGAAAGCCGTAGAAAATAAATTTTATAAAAGCCGCAAGGGTCGATTTGCCCGATTCATTTTCTCCGTTGATGATATTCATACAGGCATGGGGCTTGAATTCAAAATTCTGCAGATTTCCGAAGCTTTTTATGTATATTCTGTCAATTGTCATACATCAATATCCTCCATTTCGGAAATTTCAAGGACGTTTTCGTTGTTTATTGCCGAAAGTGCCATTCTGAATGCAAGACGGGCGAGGTCTGCTTCCTCGGCATCATCGCTGTGAAGCTTATCCTTCATGATACTGTAAAGCTCTCCCTTGACGGTGGGATCGTTTTCAAAATCCTTTTCTTGAATTTCAAGAACTGATCTGTCTTCAAATTCAAGCTCAAACAGCTTGTCCTCAATATCCTTGAGAAATGTGCTTGAAAGAGAGATGTCCATTGATCTTTCTCCCTTGAAAATAATTCTGAGTGAGGTGCTTTTTCCATATCCCTCCCGTGCGATGATGTCATAGATCTTAGCGCAAAGCTCATCGGGAGTGGTGATGCCTGTAAGATTCAGACTGATGATCTCATAGTGGCGGTCTGTAATGGGAATGAATTCATAATGAGCGCTGTGACAGCGGTCGGTGATATCAAATTCACCGTAAATGACCCCTTTTCTTCCGCATTCACCAAAATCCTTGGGGCTGAGGCAACCGCAATAGGCATAGCTTGTGCCGCCTGCCTTTTGTATCTCCATTCTCTTGTGAATATGCCCCAAAGCAACATAATCCGCTCCTGTTGATTCGATATCGTGGGCGAAGACGGGGGCATAGTTGCTGTCTTGCACACCGAGATCTGCGTGAATGGAATAAATATTGATCCTGTCGCGGCTTTGCACCTCACGAAGCGGATGCTTTTTTTCGGAAAAGGAGGTGAAGGCATAACCGTAAACATCGGCGCCGCATTTTGCTGAAATGTATTTTGTATCGTAATCGGTGAAAATATGTACGTTGTCGGGAAAGGAATATTTGTGATATACCGAGCCGTCAAAATAGGGATCGTGGTTTCCCGGGGAGATGAACACTTCGGAGCGGCATGAGCCCAATATATCAATGGCTTCGCGGACACAGCTATCTTCAGGGAACGGACTGTCAAACAGATCTCCGGATATCAAAAGCAGATCGGCGTTTTTTTCATTGGCAAGATCGATCAGTGATTTGAAATCGCGCATAAGCTGGGATTTTTGCCTTTTTGACGATGACATTGGTGCGTCAAGGTGCATATCGGCTGAATGTATCATTTTTACCATGGTATATTTCCTTTCAGATCGGCAGAAAATAATAATTACAAAAATATTATAAACTATTTTTAAAAAAAATTCAACTTTTTCTTTTATTTTCGGAAAAAATATGTTATAATGTTTCAGGATAAAACATAAAGAGAATAAATGCACGGTAAGTGCTTGGAGGAATATGGCTAATTACAGAATTAACAGAATTAATGAAGAGGTACAGAAGGAGCTTTCCACGATCTTGAGAGAGGTCAAGGATCCGAGAGTGAGCTGTAATTTTATAAGTATTACAGCAGTTGACGTAACCCCCGACCTTAAGTTTGCAAAGGTTTATTATTCGGTTGTTGCTCCCAACCATGATATGAAGGATATTGCCAAGGGGCTTCGTTCTGCTACCGGCTTTATAAGACAGCGTCTTGCAAAGGGACTTAACTTGCGTCAGACTCCGGAGCTTAAGTTTATGTATGACTCCTCTGCGGAAAACGGAGCGTATATTTCAAAGCTTCTGAAAAGCGTTGAGGACAGCCTTAAGAACTCTTGCGAGGATGGAGAAGACAATGAGTGAAGTTGCAATAGCTTTGGAGCAGATCCCCGGGCTGCTTCAGGAAAAGAATAAATATGTAATCGTATGCCACCGCAAGCCCGACGGGGACACAGTGGGCTCGGCATATGCTCTTGCAAGAATTCTTGAGCTTATGGGAAAAAGCGCAAGGATCCTGTGCGCTGATCCTTTGCCCCACTATCTTCAAAGGGTGTTTTATGATAGGGTCACAAATGACGCAGAGCTTCGCCGCGAGGAATATGTAATAAGTGTTGATGTTGCGGAGTGGCAGCTTTTTGGGAATATTCTTCCCACAATGAAAAAAAGAGGTGTCTTTTTGAAGATCGACCATCACCTTACAGGCGAGAGCTTTGCTGAATATAATTATGTGGACAGCACGGCTTCATCGGTTGGAGAGATCATATATTCAATTGCAGGGCTCATGGGCTACAAAGAGGATTTTCAAGTGGCAAGATCGGCTTTTGTTGCAATGTCAACTGATACCGGCGGCTTTAAATACAGTAATACGACTGCATCTACATATAGAGCTGCTGCTGAAATTGCAGAGGTCTGCAAGGAAGAGCTTACAGAGATCAATACACTCCTTTATGAAACAAGACCGCTTCAAAAGGTCATTGCCAATGCGGTTGCAGTTTATTATATGCGTCTTGCATATGACGACCGTCTTGCCTATGTGGTGTTTGACGATGAATCAATGAGGGAAGAAGAGATCATTGATGACGATCTTGATGAGGTTTCGGCACTTTTGAGACAGATCGAGGGAGTTGTTGCGGCGTTTCTCATAAGGCAGATCGGGGAGAATAAATACAGGATATCCGCCCGTTCAAAGAAGGGTTTTGATTGCTCCTTGTTCTGTACTCATTTCGGAGGCGGAGGCCATATGTTTGCCGCGGGCTGTAACATTGAGGCTGAAAGCGCTGAGGAAGCGGAGAGAATTGCTGTTGAGGCGGCAGAGGAGTATTTTTATGAATGTTGACGGAGTGATACTGATCAATAAGCCAATGGGCATAACCTCCCATGATGTTGTGGGCAAAATAAGAAAACTGTATGGTACAAGAAAGGTTGGGCATACGGGAACTCTTGATCCATTGGCAACGGGAGTTATGGCAGTTTTGATCGGCAGAGCCACAAAGGCGGCGGATTTTGTTCTTGCCGAGGATAAGGCATATGTGGCAGGGCTGAGATTGGGACTAAGGACTGATACCCTTGATATAACCGGAAACATTGTAGCATCATCGGAGAATATTCCATCGGAAAATGAGGTTCTTGCGTGTATTGAAAAATTTCAAGGTAAAATAATGCAAACACCCCCAATGTACAGTGCCCTGAAGGTTGACGGTCAAAAGCTGTGCGATCTTGCAAGAAAGGGTATTGAGGTTGAGCGCCATGCAAGAGAGGTTGAGATCTTTTCGATCAATGCCAATAAGGTTTCGGAAAGGGAATATACCCTCAGAGTTGCATGCTCAAAGGGCACTTACATCAGAACCCTTTGCGATGATATCGGAGCCTCACTCGGTTGCGGCGGCGTGATGAGCAGTCTTCAAAGAACTGCATCGGGTACTTTTAGGCTTGATGCATGCCATACACTTGAAGAGATCGAAGCATTATCCTTGGAGGAAAGATGGTCGCTTGTTGAGCCGACGGAAACTCTTTTTGCGGATCTCCCGAGGGTACAGCTTCCCGATTTTTTTGCAAAGCTTGCTTCATCGGGAAATGAAATATATCAAAAAAAGATAAAAACCAAATATAATACAGGGGAATATGTAGGACTTTATAAAGAAAACGGTGTGTTCTTTGCTGTTGGTCAAGTGAAAGAATACGAAGCGGGATCTGCCATAAAGCCTGTAAAGCAATTCCTTTTGTAATGATTGTACGGAGATAAAAAATGCTTATACTTGCATCAAAATCGCCAAGAAGGAAAGAGATCCTTCAAGGCTTGGGACTTAATTTTATATGTGAAAGTCCCTCAGTTGACGAAAGTTTTCCGCCAAGGATCGATCCTAATATACTTGTGCGTGAGCTTGCCATGAGAAAAGCGGAGGCTGTGAAAATTGCAAATTCGGGAGACCTTGTTATTGCCGCGGATACCATAGTGTATCACAGGGGGCGTATTTTGGGAAAACCGAAAAATGAGGACGACGCTCTTGTGATGCTCAGGCTTCTTTCGGGAGACGTTCATACTGTGTATACGGGGTATGCTGTGAGATCCATGTACAAAACAGTATGCGATTTCTGTGCCACGGACGTATACTTCAGAAATCTTGACGATGATGAGATAATGAAATACATAAAAACAGGAGAGCCGATGGACAAGGCAGGGGCTTACGAAATACAGGGAATAGGAGCTTTGCTTGTTGACAGGATCGACGGGGACTATTTGAATGTAGTGGGTCTCCCCGCTTCGTCTTTAATGTTTTGTCTCAAGGATAATTTCGGATTTGATTATTATGGAAATAAAAAATAATAAGGTGGATCCAAGGCTTAAAGAAAAAGCTGAAAGGATCGTTGAAAGGCTGAAGGAGATATATCCCGAATCCCGGTGCGCTCTTGAGTATAACGGTGAGCCTTGGAAGCTTTTGGTCATGTCAAGGCTTTCGGCGCAGTGCACGGATAAAAGAGTGAACGAGGTTTCGCTTACCTTGTTTGAAAAATATCCAACACCCGAAGCACTGGCGGAGGGCGAGCTTTCTGACATTGAAAATATTGTCAGACCCTGCGGTCTTTATAAGGTCAAGGCGTCGGACATTAAAAAGGAATGTCAAAAATTAGTTTATGAGTATGGCGGGGCGCTCCCCTGTGACATGGACAAGCTTTTGGAGTTTCCCGGGGTTGGACGTAAGATTGCTAACCTTCTTGTTGGAGACATATTTGGTAAGCCTGCGATTGTTGCGGATACACATTGCATAAGGATCTCCTCAAGACTTGGTCTTGTGTCACCGCCGAGCAAAAATCCTTTGGTTGTGGAAAAAACACTGAGAGAGCTTGTGAATGAGAAGGAGGGCTCGGATTTTTGTCACAGGATTGTTTTCTTTGGAAGGGAAGTTTGCAGTGCAAGAAAACCAATGTGCAGTACATGTCCCCTTTCGGATCTTTGCGACAAGGTTATGTAGTTATATATTATATATATAATAAATAATGAAGGAAAGGAGGAAAAAGGAATGTTCGATTTTCTGAAAAGACATAGAAAAAAGTCTGCTGAAGAAAAAAAGAGGGCGATGGTATTTGTTGATTTTGAGCATTGGTATATATCTCTTGATAAATTATTTCACCAAAAGCCCGATGTAAAGGCGTTCAGACATGAGCTTGCCGAAAAATATGATATTATTGATATAGCATTTTTCGGAGATTTTTCAAATCCGTCACTTCGCGGAGAAATACATAATATTAGAATGGTTTCAAATAAGATAATTGAAACTCAAAATTCGTCACCGAATTTTGAAAAGGATTTTACAGATTTTATAATACTTGATCATATTTATCAAAGCGCACTTTCAGCAGAGGCAAACAAGATCGATGCTTATGTTATTTTTACCGGAGACGGTCACTTTTCGTCGGCGGTGTCCTTTCTTGTGAATAAATGTCACAAGGAGGTTGGTATATATGCTGTAAAAAATGCAGTAAGCTCACAGCTTTCGTCCTGCGCTACATTTACAAGGCTTATTCCTGATTTTAAGCCGGCGGACAAGAAGTATGAGCGAATGATCTTGAAAAACCTTAAGGCTCTTTACGATAAAAACCGAGGTAAAAAGGTATATCCCACATTTTATGCAACCATTGAAGCTACTGCAAAGTACAATAAGGTAAAACGTGAAAAAATCGAAGAAGCATTGAGAGGGCTTATGCGCGATGGGTATATTTATCAAAATAAGCAGGTCGTAAAGGATAATGAAAGCATTAAAGTGCTTTATGTAAATTGGAAGGCTGTGACAAGGGACGGTCTTTTGTGAGCGCAAATATTTTGGGGCTGTAGAAAACTCTGAATGAGTTTTTTAAACAAGCCCCTTTTTTATGCAACCAAACGGCAGGTTTTTCGAGTATATTGTTGAAGAATAAAAAACGGAGGTTATTTCTATGAAGAAAAAAAGATTTATAATTGCGTTTGCAGCACTTATACTCGTTATATCGCTTTTAGGCTGTGAGCCCGAGAATAATTCCGAGCCGTCACTGACGCCTGTAATATCCGATACACCTACACCGTCACCAACGCCTGATGCGGATACGACCTGTAACGGCTGCAACGATGATTTTGGGAATTTTCTCACCCCTACTCCCGAAAAGCCGGTTATTTATCTTTATCCCGAGGTGCCGACTGAGGTAACGGTAAGGCTTGATTTCAACGGAAGGCTTACATTTACGTATCCGGAATATAAAGAGGCATGGAGAGTTATGGCGTATCCTGACGGAAGGCTGGAGTGCAGCGAAACAAATAGGGAATATGCATATCTTTTCTGGGAGGGCATTTCAAATGTACCATATGATATGAGCCGCGGATTTGTGGTAAAGGGCTGTGATACCGTGGAGTTTTTGGAAAATATTTTGCTTAAGATGGGACTTAATTCAAAGGAGTTCAACGATTTTATTGTGTATTGGGCTCCGAGAATGAT
This sequence comes from Oscillospiraceae bacterium, assembly GCA_015063395.1. Lineage (GTDB taxonomy): Bacteria > Bacillota > Clostridia > Oscillospirales > CAG-272 > SIG714. Next base: position 477 of record SVUF01000021.1, on the reverse strand, counting down.
AAATAACCCATATAATCTTATAAATTTCCAAACAAATGTGTATACTGACAATGCCAAATTGGAAATTGATCCTGAGCCCGACAGCATGCTCAGAGTGTTCATGACCTTTAAGGCTCTTGATAAGCCTATTGAGATTGGGGAGCCTGAGATAGAAACAATCTTTGAAAGAAATGGCTTTTGTGTTGTTGAATGGGGAGGAGCAGAAATAAAGTGATCCCTGCATGACAAAAAACAACAGTATCCGGAACTAGCGTGATACTCTTATCGGAGTATCACGCTAGTTCTATTCGCCCCTCGGCGAGTTCTATTGCTACGCAGTGATATTCGGCTCACGCCGAGTGGTATTCGCTTCGCGAGTTTCGTGGCGAATAGAATGCCTCTGAAGCCGCAAGGCTTCAATATCACTATTGCGGTAGCAATAATATCACTCTTTGCGAAAGCAAAGAATATCACTAAAAAAGCAGAAAAAGAGAGAGA
>SVUF01000020.1 GCA_015063395.1 Oscillospiraceae bacterium | reverse complement strand
AGGGGATTATTAATTAAGGATCTGAAAAAAATATCGTAAGCCCCTGCTAATTCAAAAAACAAGCAATAGATTTTAATAAAAAAAGAAAGTATATAAGTGAGGAGGGATAAAATGGAGGACCGAGACATAATAGAATTATTTTTCAAACGCTCAGAATCGGGAATTGCGGAGCTTTTGAAAAAGTATGGCACTGCCATGAGGGGTATAAGCTATAATATTTTAAAAAATCATGAGGACTCAGAGGAATGTGTAAACGATGCCTGTCTTGGTGTATGGAACGCCATTCCTCCTGAAAAGCCCAACCCACTGTATACCTTTGCTTGCAGGATAACAAGAAACGTATCCCTTGCAAGATATCGAAAAAGACGGGCGGCAAAAAGGGGATTTTGTGATGAAGTACCCTTAGAGGAAATTGCCGATTGTATACCGTCGGGGTATAGCATAGACGATGCGTTGGATGAAAAAGCATTGACACAAGCCTTGAACAATTGGCTTTCGGGATTGAGCAAGGAAAATCTATACGTTTTCATGCGGAGATTTTGGTACATGGATTCCTCAAAAAAGGTTGGACGTGACCTTGGTGTCAGTGAAGCGGCAGTAAATCAAAGAGTTGCGAGAATGAAAAAAAGTCTGTACAAATATCTTGTGAAAATCGGATACGTATTATAGTGAATCATAGTGAAAGGGAAGAATATGAAAAACAGTAAGATCAACGACGCTTTTGAAAATATAGATTCAAAATATATTGAAAAAACCTCAAGGCCTCCTAAGAAAAGGCGAGGGGCAATTGGCATAGCTTCGGCTGTAGCCTTGTCCGCCGTTATTGTTGGGGTGCTGATACCGATTTTTATGACCTTGCAAGAGCCTGTTATAACTCCGACGCCCATACCAACCAAAACCACAGAACCCATGCCAACGGTATATAATCCCGACTACACACCGCCGGAGTACCCAAACGCCGTTTTTTCCGTGGACGATATTGTAAATAAATACGATATGATCCCGGGGTCATACAGTGCCACAAGCTCATACAAGAAAATATGGTATCCCGAATACCTGAAGCACGGTCCCCTGCCTACAAAGGACACCATCGATATTTTTAATATATGCTACAAGGGGATTGAATACGACAATGACGAATTTGATAATTTTGAAAAAAAGTACAGAAGCATCATTGAAAATTATTATGGAATAAAGGTTGAATATGACGAGAAGGATTATCATAGCCAATACAGAGATACAAGTTTCAGGGCGCACTTGGAAGGTGGTAAGCTTTTTGGCCTCAATCAGAATAAAATATATAACAGTGTTTCCTTGAGATTTGATAGTCCCGTATTGACCATTGGTGACAAAAGCTATAGCTATTCCTCAACTGACGAAGAGGTGCTGTCAGCGGTAAAAAAGTATTCTTCCGAGATAATGGAGTTTTTTGACTTTCAGTTTACGGATATTCAGGTTACCAGAAGCAGTATTCTCGAAGTAAGGTGCTACAATAAAGACAGTGATTTTTATTTGGTGGATAAAGGTTGCTCAAATTACGGGTTTACTTTAAGCTGCATTTCGTTTTATTTTGCTGATGATTATACAAGCGTCTCTTATTGTGATTTTCGTATTGATCCCAACGAATATATTAAAAAGACGGACAGTGTAAGAAAGCTTACTCTTGAGGAAGCCCACGAGCTTGTTAAAAACGGATATTGCTTTGGGGCGCATACTTGCCCGAAATGTATGAGAAATAATAAGCCCGTGGATTTTACGGAATATGATTACGTTGGCATAGAGTATCTTTTCGCGGAAGATTATTTTGATACGGGAGAACCGATGCCTGTAGTGCCATTCTATGTTTTTTACAAAAAGATTGATGGAGAAACCCTGAACGGAGAGCAGGTATATGCAAAAACATGGGTTCCTGCCATTGAGCTTTCAGGCTTAAAGGAGCATTTTGATAATCTTCTCCACAGATAATAACGTTTTTCTTTTGAGTATATTGGATAAAGAGGAGCTTTTCCGTATGGTAAAGTCCTCTTTTTTTTATTTGATTATAACTTGATAGCTTGGACAGCATCTTATTCATTGGAGTCGGGCAGGCGGTTTGTAAAGCACAGTAATTATAAATAGGCTTAACGTCAGCTTGGAAAAAGGTCAATATCAAAGATCCCCTCGGAAAACTTTTTCGGGGGGATTGTTTTTGTTTTTTTTATATGTTATAATGAAAAAAATATTGAACGGAGAGGATCGCGTGGAAGATAAATATAAGCTGAAATACCCCCTTCTTCTTGTTCACGGAATGGGCTTCCGTGACAGAAGGAGGCTTAATTATTGGGGCAGGATACCCAAGCTTTTTGAGGAAATGGGTAATGAAATATACTACGGTAATCAAGACAGCAACGGAAGCATTGAGGACAATGCTCTTGCGATAAAAGGACGAATTGAAGAAATACTTAAGGCTACAGGGGCGAAAAAGGTAAATATAATTGCTCATTCAAAGGGCGGACTTGATGCAAGATATGCCATATCAAGTCTTGGAATGGGTGATAGGGTAGCTTCCTTGACAACTGTTGCAACACCCCATCACGGTTCAATTACTGTGGAAAAGCTTTTGAGGGCACCGGATTTTCTTGTAAAAGCGGTGGGATTTTGCACTGATTGTTGGTTTGGACTTCTTGGAGACAAGAACCCAAAAACATATCGGGTTTTCCACCAATTCAAAGCCTCAAGCGCCAAGGAATTCAACGAGATCAACAGGGATCACAGCGATGTCTATTATCAAAGCTACGGCTTTAAAATGAAAAGGGCAACCAGCGACATGTTTATGTGGCTGACGTACATCGCAGTTAAAAAATTTGACGGCGACAACGACGGTCTTGTCGGAACAGAGAGCATGATGTGGGGCAGCTTCAAGGGCGTGTATACCGGAGTGGGCAACAGGGGAATATCCCATTGCGACGAGGTGGATATGAGAAGGCGCAGATTTTCCACAAAAAAGGGAGAGGGAATTTCCGACATTACCGAGCTTTACAGCGATATCCTGAAGGAGCTTTATTTTAGAGGATTTTGAAACACACTGGCTATACTTGCGAAAAAAATAAAAAATAAATATAATAAAAACATATCAAGGAGAAAAAAATGAAAAGCTTTAAGATCTTATCACTCATCATGTGTTTTGTGATGCTTCTGTCAGTGATGCCGTCCTTTGCGGTGTTGGCAGAAAACGGAGAAACCACAATAATCACCTGCTCTGACTTTCAGGCAACTGCGGGAAGCACTGCGGGAATGATCAACATGAAGAACATTCTCACCAAGATAAAGGGTGACGGAATTACCTCTGCCGACGGATTATTCTTCTGCGGAGACTATGATGTTGATACCTACGGTGACATTCCAAGCACCAAGGAAGGCATAAAATTCATGAAAATGGCGCTGTCAGGCATGGTGCCCGAAAAGAACATGGTGCTTGTACAGGGAAACCACGATGCACCTGCAGGAGCGGTGGAGGAATTAAGTCCATCGGGAAAAAATGATGCCGAAAGCGGCGAATACGGCGTATACGTGATCCATCAAGATGACTATATGTGGTACAACAACGACGAAAATACCATAAAGCGCACAGCAGAAAAGCTCATCAGATATCTCAACGAGAAGCTTGAGGAGGGATACGATAAGCCTATTTTCGTTCTTTCCCATCTTCCCATGCACTATTCCATGCGTACTATTATTGACGGAGATGCAAAATATGCGTCATATATTTTCAATGCTCTTAACGAAGCAGGAAAAAAGGGACTGAATATCTTTTATCTTTACGGTCATGACCATTCAAACGGTTGGGACGACTATCTTGGCGGTGCCGCAGTATTTCTTAAAAAGGGCGACAAGATACTGATTGCCAAGAACAGCACCACACTGAAGGATTATCAGACACTTAATTTTACATATATGAACGCGGGATACGTTGGATATTATAAAAATCCCAACGGAGTCGATGACGCTCTCACAATGTCCGTAATAAAGATCAAGGGCGATGAGGTGACATTTACCAGATACGACAAGGATGGCGTTCACAATATGAAATCCGAGGGTGTCACAAACGCCTACAAAAATGAAAAGGGATATTCTCCTGACAAAACAGTATACCCCTCTCCTCAAAAAGTGGAGCTTACAAAGGTCAGTGACAGCACACCCATAAAGAGCATAATGGAGATCAATGATTTTGGTATGCAGTTCAACAAGGTGGACGATCCATCAAAGCTTGTGGACGGAGGAAAATATGTGCTTGTACACAATGCTTTCCCAGACCATTTCCTCATTCCCGAGGTCATTACCAAATCCGACAGCGCGGGAGCAAAGCGCACGGGCTTCAATGTATTAAGAACATCGGAGTTTGGAGACAGTGCCGCTTACGGAGATTTCCAAAAATATGAATGGACCTTCACCAAAAGCGGAGACGGATGGCTTCTTGGCAACGGAGAAGGGTATGTATCCCTTGAAAACACCACGGATCAGAAGATAAAAGCCACCTTTGAAAAGGAGGGCAATGTCTTTAAGATCACGGGAGGAACCGGAGCATTTGTCTTTGAATCGGGCGCCTACAGTTTCAATTATAATGCAAGGGGACTTATAAACGCCTTTACAAGCGATCCTGCCAAGTTCTATATTTATGAATATGTGGGCTACTCTGTTGGTGTTATAAACGGCAGTGCCGCATCTCAGGGAAAAGAGGTAACATATGCCAAGCCCGGCGACACGGTCACAGTTACTGCGGACAGTGCCCCTGCGGGAATGGAATTTGACTGTTGGAAAATTGTAAAGGGTGAGGCTTCCCTTGACCTTTCGTCCCCTGAGGTAAGCTTTGTCATGGGCGAAAACGGAATCAAGCTTGAGGCAGTATATAAGACTATGGGAGACGTAACAGTAACTCCCGAGGGAGAAACAGATGAAGCTCCCGAAAAAACACCTTCCCTTGATCCAACTCCCGATGATGAAGAAAAAGACGGAAACGATACTGTTCTTGTGATCGTTGTTGTAATAGTTGCGGCAGCTTGCTTTGGCGGAGCGGCATATATTGTTGTAAAAAAGGCAAAAAACAAGAAAAAGTAATATAAAGCGAAGAGATTAAATATGTACGGAGGTAGAGATGAACAGCGAAAAAGAAAAAAAGCTTGATGAAATTGCCCGTGAGGTACTGCAGCTTTCAAGAAATACATTGCTTGTAAATCTGCGGTTCCTTGACAGTGCGCTTAGCAGGCTTTCATATTTTCCAACGGAAGCTGAAGGCATCTTCACCGAAGGAACCCATATCATATACAATCCAAGGTATATTTTAAATTGCTATAAGGCAGAAAAGGAATTGCCCGTAAGAGATTATCTTCACATCACCCTGCACTGCATCTTTCGTCATATGTTTGCAGATGCCAATATTAACAGAGAGTATTGGGATCTTGCCTGTGATATTGCGGTTGAATCCGTGATATGTGAGCTTGGCATCAAGTCGGTAACCAGCAGAAGAAATAAAAGTCAGATATCATATTTGGTGGATCTGAAGCTTAAGCTGAAAAAGCTCACAGCAGAGAAAATATATCGTTTTTTGGCGGACAATCCTCCATCAAAAAGCAAGCTTGAAGGGATGAAGGAGGTCTTTTCGGGGGACGATCACGAGATCTGGTACATGACAAAGGAGGAGCTGAAGGCAAAATTCGGATTTTCCGATGATCAGGGAAAGAACTCGGACAAGGGTGAAAACGGACGTGGGGGTATATATGAGGATTGGAAGGAAGTTTCACAGAGAATGGAAATGGAGCTTGAGGCATTTTCCAAGCATACAGGAAACGCATCAGGCTCTCTTACCCAAAATCTTTTGGAGGTCAACCGAGAAAAATACGATTATACCGCGTTTTTGAAGAAATTTGCGGTGCTTGGCGAGGCTATGAAGATAAACGACGATGAGTTCGATTATATCTTCTACACCTACGGAATGGAGCTTTATAAAAACATGCCGTTGATCGAGCCCCTTGAATACAAGGAGGTAAAGAGGATCAAGGATTTTGTAATTGCAATCGATACCTCGGGCTCAACCTCGGGAGAGCTGGTCCAAAAGTTTATTCAGAAAACCTATAATATTTTAAAAACCACCGAATCGTTTTTTTCCAAGGTGAACATCAACATAATTCAGTGTGACAGTGAGATCAGAGAGGTTGTCAAAATCACCTCGGAAAAGGAATTTGACGAGTATTTGAAAACCATGAAGATCCACGGGCTTGGAGGTACGGATTTCCGACCTGTGTTCCAATACGTAAATGAGCTTTTGCATAAAAAGGAGCTTTTGAACCTCAAGGGGCTTATATATTTTACTGACGGATATGGCGTTTTTCCAAAGGAAAAGCCAAGTTATGAGACTGCCTTTGTTTTTGTTGATGACGAGTGTAATAACTATAATGTACCGCCTTGGGCGATAAAGCTTATTTTGCAAAGCGATGAAATATAAGGAGGAATGAAGTGTACAACCGTAAAACCTTTGTAATAGAAAAAGGAATTTTGAAAAAATACAATGGCACAAGCAAGATCGTTGAAATACCTGAGGGAGTAACTGAAATCGGAGAAAAAGCCTTTTGCGGCAATATGGAAATTATGGAGGTCATAATTCCCGACAGTGTTGGATATATGGGAAGGGAAGCCTTCTATGTTTGTCCAAGCCTCAGAAGGATCACAATTCCCCATGGGGTAAAATTAATTGAAAGCAGAACGTTTGCGGATTGCAACGAGCTTCAAGAGGTGTGCTTCAAGGGTAAGATTGAATACATAGGCGACCACGCCTTTGATACATGCGCCGAGCTTGTGAATTTTGAAATTCCGGAAAGTGTAATATTCATCGGCAGCAGTGCCTTTGAAAATTGCAAAAGTCTGAAAAGCGTCAAGATCCCCGAGGGAGTCAAGGGTATAAACGAAAGAACATTTTACGGTTGTTCATCACTGAAAAATGCAGTTCTTCCTAAAAATCTCAAGGTGATCGGTGAGGAGGCCTTTGGGCTTTGCGAAAGCCTTCAGTGCCTCAATATTCCCGCTTCGGTGGTAAGCATTGAGAAAAAAGCTTTTTGCGGATGCAGTGAGCTTTCCTTGGTAAACATTCCTGACAGCACAACAAACATAGGCGAGGAAGCGTTTTTGAACTGTGTCAGCCTTGAGTCAATCACTCTTCCTTCTGGGGTCACAGTCATTTCCAACGGTATGTTCAGAGGGTGCAAAGGACTAAAAAGCATAAGGGCTCAAGGGTGTATCGAGACAATCGGCATTGAGGCGTTTTCATATTGCAGTTCCCTTGCCGAGGTTGACTTTTCAAAAAGAGTGTCTGTTATAAAAAGGAGAGCATTTTCCGGATGTAAGATGCTGAGGGACGGAAGCGGATTTTTGATAATTAATAATGTGTTATATGGCTATTTCGGGGAAAGCGCCAAGATCAAGGTTCCCGAGGGCGTTTGTAAAATTGAGGATTTTGCATTTGTATGGGAATCCAATATGGAAGAGATTGAGCTTCCCGACAGTGTCACCTGCATTGGCAACAGCGCTTTTGCCAACTGTGTGAATCTTAGCAGGATAAGCCTGTCAAGCAATATAAAAAACATTGAAAAAAATGCTTTTTTGAATTGCTCCAAGCTGAAAACCGTGGACATTCCCCGGGGAGTCACAGTGATTGCCGATTCGGTTTTCAAGGATTGCAGCAGCCTATGGAGCATACGTCTTCCCGAGGGTATTACTGAAATCGGAAACGGAGCATTTTGCGGTTGTGACAATCTTGGCAGGATCACCGTTCCAAGCACTGTAAAAAGGATCGGAGCAGAAGCCTTCAAACATTGCAAAAGGCTTTGTGAAGCGGAGCTTCCGGGGGGGCTTACTGCCATTGGAGATTATGCCTTTGGTAACACGGGAATCCGAACCATATCCATTCCCGAAAAGGTAGAATTCATTGGAATCGGTGTGTTTTCCTATTGCCCAGACCTTAAACACGTGGATTTCCCAAGGAGCATGACAGCCATTGAAAACGCAATGTTTTTGGGGTGTCGGGGCTTTACAAGCTTCACGGTGCCCGAGCATATTACCCGTATCAAAGCAGGAGCATTTTCATTTTGCGAAAAGCTTGGTGAGGTCATATTTTCCAAAAACATAAAAACAGTTGATGAAAACGCGTTCTTGGCGTGTAATGAACTTCGGACCGTTACCGTGTGGGAAAGCATCACTTTTGTTGGAAGAAGGGCTTTTGACGATTGTGAAAGCTTGACGGCATTCATTTTTCCCAATGGGATTCCAAATCTGAAGCTTACCGAGGAAGGCAGCAATTTTATAAGCACAGCAAGCTTTGAGACTTATATAAATCTGTATCTTTACGGCGGAGATACAAAAAATCCCGAATTTGACGAAGCATGTCGGAAAAAGATTGCAAAAAATATAATGGATCTTTCTGAGGAGGCAGTGGATCGGGGTTCACTTGCGGCGGTCAGCAAAATCGTGGGAAGTCTTAAAAAGCCTTCGCTGAAGCTTTTGGACGAGCTTATTGAATATGCCATGGAAAAGGAAGCAACCGAAATTCTCGCCTTTCTTTTTGAGTGTAAAAACAGATTTTATTCTCCCATGCATATTGAAAAAATCAAAAATAAGGAGCTTGACATAGAGCTTGGACTTCGTGAACGAACACTGACGGAATGGAGAAAAATATATTCCTTTGATGTTGTGGACGGAGGGGTAATAATAAAGGGCTATAAGGGCGGAGAGACCCATGCAATGATCCCCGAAAGGATTGGAAAATATCCTGTTGAGGTGATTGAGCGCTTTGCCTTCAGTCCGAATTTACCCGGGCTTCGGAAAAACATACAGGAATGCCGCGCGGAGCTTGGATTTGTGGGCATACCGCAAAGCATAAGCAAAATTGAAGAGGGCGCATTTGAAGGATGCGACAATCTTACTGATGAAAACGGCTTGCTGATACATAATGACAAGGTGCTGTGGATCAGTAATACCTCGGAAAAAACAGTAAAGATCCCTGAATATGTAAACAGCGTTGATTTCTTTGCGCTTTTCAAGGGCAGGGGATCGTATATATTCAGCTTAAGAAAACAGCTTGAGACAAGCGGACCCTTTACGGTGTCAAGCCCTGCCGGAATGATCGATTTCAGCATCGCCTTTGCCGATCACGACGTTACAATGAATATAAACGAGAACGTTCCTGCGGGGGAAGCGGTGATCGGACTTTACAGCGATTCCGTTGAAGGTGTTTTTTGCAATGACATCAGGATAACAAGAATTGTAGTAAACGAAAATGTTGAAAGCTTGGGCTTGGGGGCATTTAACAGCTATAATCATTGAGCAGTGTAGCGCTTCCCGAAACACTGAAAAAAATAGGAGACAAGGCATTTGAGTATGTGCCGCACTTGAAGAGCATTTATATTCCCGAAAGCGTAATTGAGATCGGAGAGGGAGTATTTGGCAGAAGCAAGCACTTGATCATACATGGAAAAAAGGGAAGCTGTGCAATTGAATATGCAAAAAAGCATCATTTTTCTTATGTTGAAGAATAACGATGCATCGGCAGGTGATTGAATGAGCAGGATCGAGGATTTTATAATTAAAAACAAGGTGTTGGAAAAGTATTGCGGTTCAAGCTCGGAGGTTGAGATACCGATCGGAGTTGAGACTGTGGGCGCAAATGCTTTTTCGGACTGTTATGGGGTCAGAAAGGTTATAGTTCCCGAGGGCGTCACTGTAATAGCCGACAGCGCCTTTTATGAATGTGTACACCTTGAAAAAATAGTATTTCCCACAACCATGAAGATACTTGGAGAGTTTGCATTTACATTCTGCTCAAGCTTAAAGGAGGCGGAAATACCGGAAGGTGTGGATTTCATCGGAAGATATGCCTTTTGCGAGTGTAAGGAGTTGAACAGGGTCAAGCTGCCAAGCACCGTAAAATCCATTGGAGATTCAGCCTTTTCAAAATGTATGTCGCTTGGGACGGTTACCATTCCTGAAGGGGTCGAGGAGATCGGACCTTGGTGCTTTGCGGAATGCAGATCTCTTTCAAAAGTAAGCCTTCCAAGCAGTCTTACGGTGATTGGCGGACAGGCATTTTATAAATGCTCGAGTCTTGAAGGAATAAATATTCCAAGCGGAGTTACCCGTATCGATGAATCTGCTTTTTTTGAATGCAGTCTCCTTAACTGTATAAATATATCCATCGGGACAGAGATTATTGGGCAGGCAGCTTTTTACGGCTGCACTGAGCTTAGAGAGATCTATATTCCCGAGGGGGTGAGAAAAATTGACGACGGAGCTTTCCAAAATTGCTCGGGACTTAAGAAGATCGTGTTTTCCCACGGTGTTGCTGAAATCGGAAAATGTGCGTTTTCGGGATGCAGCAGTATTGAAAAAATCGAGCTACCCGAAAGTGTTGTGTCGGTTGATTTGGAAGCCTTTCGAGACTGTACGGGACTAAAGTGCTTTAAATTTTCCAAAAGCATAAGCAGCGTTGGAGACAATGTCTTTGAAAACTGTATATATTTGTCAGACGTCGAGATCCCCCAAGGAATAAACATTGAAAACGGCATTTTCAAAGGGTGCAAAAGCCTTAAAAACGAAAATGGCTTTGTAGTTGTAAACGGTGTTTTGTTCGATTATTTTGGGAAGGACAAAAATGTAATATTGCCCGATGGGATAAATGCCGTTGCCAAGGATGCTTTTTGCAAGAACCTTGAAATAATAAGTGTAGAAATATCAAAGGGTGTAAAAACCATCGGAGAGAATGCTTTTGGAGGTTGCTTTGAGCTTGGCAGTGTGTTGATCCCGTGGGGTGTTGTCACAATTTGTGACGAGGCTTTTTTGGAATGCGGTAATCTTAAGGAGATAGATATTCCGAATACCGTTATGTCAATCGGAAATGCCGCCTTCAAGGGATGCTATAAACTGACAAGGATCAATCTTCCCGACGGCATTGAGACCATCAAGGGTGAGACCTTTTATGAATGTGGAGCATTGAGGAGTCTTGAAATACCAAGCTCTTTAAAAAGCATTGGAAAAAGCGCCTTTGAATATAGCGGGATCAAAACGGCGGTTCTGCCAGAGGGGGTAAGAACAATTGAAAGCTTTGCCTTCAGTAATTGTGAGAGGCTGAAGGAGATAGTTGTTCCAAGTGTTCTATCCTATCTTGGAAACGGAGTTTTCCAAAACTGCTCCATGCTTGAAGGCTTTGAGATCCCAAGAGGAATAGATAAGATCGGATTCAGCACCTTTGAAGGAAGCGGTCTTCGGAGCATTGTCATTCCCGAGAATATAAAATCAATAGAAGGATCAGCCTTCAAGGAATGTGAGTCTCTTATGAAAGTGGAGATCCTCGGGGAACTTGAGCATATAGAAAAAACCGCATTTCAGGAGTGTCGCGGACTTGCCGATGACGATGGATTTGTAATAATCAAGGATATGATGTTTGGGTATTATTCCCATGACGATGAGGCTTCAGTGCCCGATGGGGTTCGTGTTATATGTGATTCCGCCTTTACCCAAGGGTACTATATAAAGGATCTGTATATTCCTGACAGTGTCAGTTATATTGGTTCATCGGCTTTTTGCAGCTGTATCAGCCTTTTATCAGTAAGACTTCCTTCGGGACTTACGGAAATTGGATCCGATGCCTTTCAGTATTGCACGGATCTGTACAGCTTCAGCTTTCCCGAGGGAATCCCCAAGCTTCGATTTTTTGAAGAAGAGGATGATGCTGAGACCTTTTTTGAAAACCAAAGGACAAACACGAATTACTATGTGAGGATGTATCTTTACGGAGATGCTACCCACAACGAAGAATTTGACGAAAGCTGCCGTCAAAGCATAAGGGAAAAAGCGGGTTTTTATTTGAATGAGGCAGTGGATCAAGGCTCTGCCACGGCACTTACAAGGATACTTGAATGTCTTGAAGATCTGAAGCTCAGAACACTTGAGGATAATATAGAATTTGCAATTAATAAGGGAGATGTACAGATAACCGCTCTCTTGCTTGAATACAAAACAAAGAATTATGAAAACAGTGAGCTCATGGCATTTATGGAGGATTGCCTTGAGGAGTTGGAATAAACAAATAGCTTAGTACAGGAGGTGCAGCATGAACATAAAGGAAGCAAAGCAACAGATCATCAATGCCATAAAGGCGTATTTTACCAAGGACGAGTTTGGAAGAAATATAATTCCCATAGAGCGTCAAAGACCGATCTTTCTCATGGGGGCGCCCGGCATAGGAAAAACTGCAATTATGGAGCAGATCTCAAAGGAGCTTGGGGTTGGACTTGTGTCATATTCAATGACCCACCATACCCGACAGTCAGCTTTGGGATTGCCGTATATTGAAACCAAAAGCTACGGCGGACAGGAATACCGAGTGTCCGAGTATACAATGTCAGAGATCATCGCCTCTGTTTATGACATGATGGAAAAAACAGGAGTAAAGGAGGGGATCCTCTTTCTCGACGAGATCAACTGTGTTTCGGAAACACTTGCTCCTGCCATGCTTCAGTTTTTACAGTACAAAACCTTCGGCCGCCACAGTGTGCCTGAGGGCTGGATCGTTGTAACGGCGGGCAACCCTCCTGAATACAACAATTCCGTAAGGGAATTTGACATTGTAACATGGGACAGACTTAAGCGCGTTGATGTTGAGCCAAAACTTGATGTCTGGAAGGAATATGCATACAAAAAGGGTGTGCATCCGTCCATCATTACTTATCTTGATATAAAAAAGGACGACTTTTATAAAATCGAATCCACAGTGGATGGCAAAACCTTTGTGACCGCTCGCGGATGGTCGGATCTGTCCGACATGATAAAGCTTTATGAGCTTCACGGCATTGAGGTCACAGAGGAACTTGTAAAGCAGTATATACAAAACCCAAGGATCGCAAAAAGCTATGCCATATATTATGATCTTTTCAATAAATACAGATCTGACTATCAAGTGGACAAGATCCTTGAAGGAAAGGCGTCTGTGGGCATAGTTTCACGCGCCAAGGAGGCAAAGTTTGATGAAAGACTCAGCCTTTTGGGATTGATCATCGATGCCATTACGGATCAGATGAAAAACACGGTGAATATGGAGCTTTCCCTCAGGGAGCTTTTGACGGCACTGAAAACAACACGTGTTGAGCTTTCAAAGCCAAATTCAAATGTGGTTTTGATTTTGGAAAAGCAGATCAGCGAGATCAACAAAAGGATCGTGCAGGGAAAAAAGGCATCAACAATGTCGGAGGATAGTGAGTATGCCTGCCGAAGCGCTGAAAAGATTCTTTCGGATATTCGCATAGGTGTTGAAAAGGCGGCGCCGAAAACCTCAAACGAAGCCTTTATGTTTGTAAAGCAGGAATTTGACAAGCTCACGAGGGAAATGAGCAAAAATGCTTCGGCGGTGGGAAAGAAGCTTTCAAATGTATTCAAGTTCTGCGAGGAGGCTTTTTCCCCCAACGGTCAGGAAATGCTGATACTTGTAACGGAGCTTACAATAAACTATTACGGAGCCCACTTTATTTCCCGATACGGCTGCAAGGAGTATTTTGCTCACAACAAGGAGTTGCTTTTCTATGAGCGTCAGCTTGAGATCATAAAGGATATTGAGAAGCTTTCCTTGGAGGATTAAGCGGGGAGAGCAGTACCCTACAACAGTGCGCCTTTTTAAATTTGTTTTACTCCAAAATTGAGTATTTTCCTATAAAATAGCGGTCCACGACCGCAGGGGAGAGCAGTACCCTAAAACAGTGCAACTTTTTAAATTTGTTTTACTCATAAATCGAGTAATTTCCCATAAAATAAAATAGAGCTGTAAAAACTCGGTTCACTCCCGAGTAATTACAGCTCATTTTTATTTAATAATATTATTCTTGATAAGTGCTTTTTTGAAGTCACCGTAGGAATAAAGGGAGCCCGTGCAGAGCAAAGGGTACTTTTGATCCCATTCTTTCATCACCGCATCAAAACTATCGCAGGAAACAGCATCAACCCCAAGCTCTGTAAAGATCCTGCAAAGCTCATGGGAGTGCATGGCTCTTGGATTATTTGGAGTTACGGTGTAGACCCTGCGGCAAATCGAGGAAAGAGCGCGGCATATGAAAAGCACGTCCTTGTCAGCCATAATTCCAACGGTAATGTCAAATTTTTCTCCTTTAAAATGGGTGTTGAAATTTCGTACAAGGGCAGTGACACCGTCGGGATTGTGAGCGCCGTCATATAAAATATATGGCTCCTTGCTGATGATCTCATATCTTGCAGGACGGCGGAACTCAAGAAGAGCAAGCTTGGCAGCTTCGGGAGCTTGTGCATAACCCATGCCTGACAGATAATTGAAGGTGGAAAGTGCTTTTTCTGCATTTTGAACCTGGTAGTCCGCTCCAACGTTCATAGTATATTCTTCACCATTGTAGGAGAAAACAGAAAGGCAGTCGCGGCTTGTGAGTATTTTTGCCTTGTTTTCGTTGAAGAAAACGGGGCAATCAAGCTCTTTGGCTTTTGACATGACTGTTTCAATTACGTCCTTGTCCTTGGAGGCAAGAAAAACAGGGCAGCCCTTTTTCATAATACCCGATTTTTCTACGGCAATTTCCTTGATGCTTGAGCCGAGATATGAGGTGTGGTCAAGGGATACACTGAGGATAACACTCATAATGTTTTTTTCAAAAACATTGGTGGCATCATGAGCTCCCCCCATTCCTACCTCCATAATTGCAATGTCCACATGAGCATTTACGAAATGAATAATTGCCGCAACGGTCAAAGCTTCAAACTGTGTAAGAAGGTAGGTTTCAAGGGTGGGCATAATGTCCTTCAGTATCAGAGAAAGCTCACTGTCCGTGATTTCCTTTCCGTTTACTGAGATACACTCGTTAATTTTTTCAAGATGGGGAGATGAGAAAATACCTGTTGAATAATTGCTGTAGCTGAGCATTGAGCCAAGCATTTTACAGTATGAGCCCTTGCCGTTTGTTCCTGTCACCTGAATTGCAGAAAGCTTGCTTTGGGGATCGCCAAGGTCGTGAAGGGCGTTGAGAATGCGCTCAAGTCCGGGCTTAGAGCCTCTTGAGGCAAGGCTGTCAAGATATTCAAGATAGCGGTGGGTCATCATTTTCTGCCCTTCCTTTCATGTAGCTTGTCGATCAAGGATACCAAGGTTTTATTTTTGAATACCGAATAAAGAAGAAAGCTTTCAGCGCTTCCGATTCCCATGTAAATTGCCAAACGCAGAATTGCGGTGGCTAAAAATGGGTAGCTGTAGTAGACATAGAACCCAAAGGTCTTCACAAGGACGGAGCCTGCAATATGTGAAATAAGCACTGAAGAGATAATGGGCAAAAGCTTTTTCTTGCCTTTGAAAGCATATCTGAAAAGAAATCCCGAAATTGCGCCAACAAGACCTGTTCCGAGGGTTATGAAGGGATTAATGGAAGGCTGCGGTGCAACAAGACAGGATACAAGATCGCAGATGATGCCCACAATTCCGCCGACTACGGGACCAAAGATGAAACCCGAGGCAATTACAGGCAGATTTTCAAAGGTTATTCTCACGGCACTGATACCTCCGCCAAAGGTAAAATAGGTTCTGCCGACCCAGCCGAGAATAACGCTGAGAGAAACCAGCATTGCGCAGAAGGTCAAGGATCTGACGTTGATGAAAAGGCTTTTGCTTGATTTTTTTTGCATAAAAAAACACCTCCGTATACAAGCATTCCAAAGCTGCGCGGAGGTTTTCCTCGTATGGCAACAGCGGGATGCAGCGCCCCAACCGCAACATTAGTTTTCGTCCGAAGGGCAACTCCCCGTCCCGTCGGCACTTAACGCTGTGACGCTTACTCTGTATATATTTACACAACCATAATATCACACTAAGCTTTTCCTGTCAATATGCTGTAAAAAAATAATTTGAAAAGTGTTGAAAAAAAACACGGCATGTGATAGAATAATGTGGAAGCGGGAAATCTAAAAATTATAAGGGAGGCAAAGGCTTTGGAAAAGAAAAATCGTGAAAAAAAGATAAAGGCTTTGGTTTTGTTTGCGGTATTTTTGCTGTTTACGGGCTTTGTTGCCTATTTTGGAGGAGCGCCGCTTATAAAATTTATGAATGACCCCGAGGGTTTTCGCGCGTGGGTTGACGGCAAGGGTATTATAGCGCCGATACTTTTTATTTTTATGGTACTGTTTCAGGTAGTTGTTGCAGTGGTGCCCGGCGAGCCATTTGAAATTGCGGCGGGATATGCTTTTGGATATCTTTGGGGAACTGTATATTTTATGGTTGGCTCGATTATAGGATCAGCCCTGATATTTCTTTTTGTAAGAAAATACGGACAGAGATTTTGCGATATATTTTTCGATAGGGAAAAGATCAATAAGCTGAAGTTTTTGAGAAATACCAAAAGGAACAAGGCGTTGTTTTTTATAATTTTTTCAATTCCGGGAACTCCAAAGGATTTGCTTTCATATTTTGCGGGACTCAGCGATATGTCCTTCAAAACATGGATGTTTATTGCAAGTGTGGGAAGGATACCGTCACTTATAACATCGGTGATCGGCGGCGGAGCCATTGGCGACGGGGATTATACTATGGCGGCAGTAGTGTTCGGTGTAGCAATAGTTCTCAGCATAGCAGGGTATTTCATATATAGCGGAATAATGAAAAAGCACGGAAATAACGGTGAAAACGAGGAAAATGATGAAGTATAGAGCAAGGATATATACCCTTGGGTGCAAGGTCAATCAGTATGAAAGCGAGGCAATTGCAGAGGAGCTTGAAAAAAGAGGATTTGAGATCCTTATGGATAACGAAGGGATTGCAGATATTTGTATCATCAATACCTGTACGGTTACGGGTGAAAGCGACAGAAAATCAAGACAGATAATAAGACGCGCAATTGGAGCAAATCCCGGGTGCCGAGTGATCGTTACGGGGTGTTATGCACAGGTCAATGGCGAAAAAATTGCCGAGATCGACGGAGTTAACTTTGTTTGCGGAAATAAAAATAAGCTCATAGCCGTTGATAAAGCCGCAGAGCTTGCCAAAGAGGGCAGGAAGGTGCCGCAATGCTGTGTTGAAAGCCTTGATGGCGCCGAATTTGAGGATATGTACACCGAAAGATCGGAGCGGACAAGGGCATATATAAAGATCGAAGATGGTTGTGAAAACAAGTGTGCCTATTGCATTATACCCAGAGCAAGAGGAAAAGTAAGGTCAAAAAGTCCCGATAAGGTGATAGAAGAGGCAAAAATGCTGAACAAGGCAGGATATCATGAGCTTGTTTTGACGGGAATTGAGGTTACGGCATACGGCAAGGATAAAAATGACGGTGTTGACATCGGTGAGCTGATGCTGATGCTTGACAGAGAAACGGAGTTTGAACGTATTTCTCTTGGCTCCCTTGAGCCTTCCATGATGAGAAAATCCTTTGTTGATAAAATTGCTTCGATGAGATCTGCATCCCACCATTTTCACCTGTCACTGCAAAGCGGTTGTGACAGGACACTTGCGGGAATGAAGCGAAAGTATAATACGGAAACGGTTCGTAAAAATGTCGAATACATAAGAACAATGATTCCTGATGCGGCTTTTACGGCTGATATAATCGTAGGGTTCCCCGGGGAAAGCGATGAGGATTTTGAAGCAACATGTCAGTTTGTACGTGAGCTTGGACTTCTTGATGCCCATGTGTTTGCATATTCAAAAAGAGAGGGAACAGTTGCCGCTGCCATGAAGGAGCAGGTCGACGAAAGAACCAAAAGCAAAAGATCCGCAGTTCTCATAGGTATATGCAAGGAAAAAAAAGCGGAGCTTGTTAGCGAAATGGCAAAAAGAGGGGGAATACACCCTGTTTTGTTTGAAACATTTGAAAACGGAATTCTTACGGGCAGAATGAATAATTATGCAGTTGTAGAGGCGGATTTTTCAAGGGATCTTTCGGGAATGATATGCATGGTCGAGATAACGGGACATAAAAACGCCGAGGTTCTTTTGGGAAAAATACACAGTTAAATAAGTTTTTTGGGGAAAGTTTTAACAGGGCTTTCCCTTCATTTTTTATTTGTTTATACATGAAACATGTTGACGAAATTGTAATTTTCGATAATGTGAATAAATGTTTCAAGTAAAAAAATCTTTATTTGTGTAAATTTGACATTGAAAAAATATTCATTTGGTGATACAATGTCTTGTATTTTACAAAGGTTAAACTTTGCATAATAATAATTTAATATCGGAGGAACGATAAAATGACAAAATTCACAAGAATCCTTGCAGCAGTGCTTGTAGCAGCAATGGGACTTGTTTGCTTCGCAGCATGTACAACAGATGCTCCTGCAACAACAACACCCGCAACAACAGCACCTGCAGCAACAACAACACCCACAGCAAAGCCCGTACTCAAGATGGGTACAAACGCATACTTCCCCCCTTATGAATTCTACGAGGGCGAGAAGATCGTAGGAATCGACGCAGAGATCGCAGCAGCAATTGCTGAAAAGCTCGGCATGGAGCTTGAGATCGTTGACATGAGCTTCGACTCAATCCTCAGCGCAGTAAACGCTGATACAGTTGATTTCGGTATGGCAGGTATGACCATTACAGAGAAGAGACTTCTTGAGGTTGACTTCTCCAACTCCTACGCAAAGGGCGTTCAGGCAATCATCGTTAAGGAAGGCTCTGCAATCACAGCAGCAGGCGATCTTTCTGCAGATGGCGCTACATACAAGGTAGGCGTACAGCTCGGAACAACAGGTGATATCTATGCTTCCGACGAATTCGGCAAGGACAGAGTTACACAGTACCAGACAGGTAATGAGGCAGTTGCAGCTCTCATCAAGGGAGACGTTGACTGCGTAATCATCGACAACGAGCCTGCAAAGTCATACGTAAAGGCAAACGAAGGAATCAAGACTCTTGATACATCTTATGCAGATGAGGACTATGCGATCTGCGTAAAGAAGGGCAACAAGGAGCTTCTTGACAAGATCAATGCAGCAATTTACGAGCTTACAAAGGACGGCACCATCGAGGGTATCGTTAACAAGTACATCGGCGAATAATTTAAATCAAAATGTGCAAGACGGTATCAAAGGCTGTCTTGCACATATTTTGCATAAAAAGGCGGAATTAAAAAAATGAAAAAGAAAAACTCCGTATCCAAAATTATAATTGCGGTCATCTGCGCGGCGCTGGTAGTAGGCATAGTTCTGCTTGGGGTAGAATTTGTCCGTGAGATTGGCGACAGTAAAACCACCGTTGAGGTAAGTGTGGAGCAAATGCAGGAGGTCGTTGACCGTGATTTTGCAAGTCTTCCGGGTTCAATTGCCTACGGTACAAAGGAGATCCTTGCAAATGTTGATGTCACGGTAAACTCCGTGGAATACGGCATAGAAAAGGATGTAATACTGAGCTGTACATACTCAACTCTTGACGTTGCTTTGGTACTGACAACTGAAAAGCTCAATACGATACTTGCAGAGGTGTATGAATTTTACCTCATAAACGGTCAGGTAAATGCAACGAAGATTCAAATTGAATTTGAAGAAAAGATCATAGATATTATTAAAAGTGCAAAAAAGATCGAGGGAGAAACCGAAATCCGTGTTTACCAAATGGAAAACGGTTCTTTCAAGACATATTTTTCGGACGATACCATTAATACTGTTTTTGGCGGACTTCTTTCCGTACAGGAAGAGCTTGACGGTATGGACGAGATCATATACAACGGCGAAGAGACCGACATAAAAAATCTCAATACATTGAGAACGGGAATTTTCAGCATAATTTCTTTTGTGAATTATGATGCTGATAAGCCCAATACATCGGGATGGCTCATTTCATGGCTTGCGGATTTCGCCTCGGAGTTCAAGCGTAACTTCATTGAAAAGGATATGTGGAAATATATCTGGCATGGACTTGTCACAACGCTTGAGCTTACGGGATGCTCCTTGCTCCTCGGTATTGTCTTGGGTCTTCTTATTGCAACGGTACGTGTTACCCATGATAAAACAGGCTCACTGCCCATTCTCAATGCAATTGCAAAAGGTTATCTTTCTGTAATCCGCGGTACGCCTATAATGGTACAGCTGCTTATTATATACTTTGTAATCCTTGCGCCCATTGACGTCAATAAGTTTTTGTCAGCGGTAATATGCTTCGGAATCAACTCGGGAGCATATGTTGCAGAGATCATCAGAGGCGGTATTGAATCCGTAGACGGCGGTCAGAATGAAGCAGGACGAAGCCTTGGTCTTAACTACATTCAGACAATGGTGTACATCATCATTCCTCAGGCGTTCAAGACAGTGCTTCCTTCACTTGCAAACGAGTTTATTACACTTTTGAAGGAAACATCCGTTGCGTTCTATATAGGAGTCGCCGATCTTACCCAAGCGGGAATCAGAATCAGATCCATAACCTTCAGTAATTTCATGCCGCTTGTAGCAATCGCGATTGTATACCTGATACTTGTGCTGATACTCACAAAGCTTGTCGGTATGCTTGAAAAGAAACTTAAGAAGAGTGAAAGGTAAGGTGCAAACATGACTGACAATATACTTATAAGTGTAAAAGGCGTAAAAAAGCACTACCTTGACGGAAAGGTAAAGGCGTTGAACGGTGTTGACATCGACATCAAGCGCGGTGAGGTTGTTGTTATAATCGGACCTTCGGGAAGCGGAAAATCAACACTTCTTCGTTCCTTGAATCTTCTTGAGGTTCCCACTGAGGGAAGCATATTCTTTGAGGGCGAGGACATTGCCGCTCAAAACGTAAACATCAATAAGCACAGACAGAAGATGGGAATGGTATTCCAGCACTTCAATCTGTTTCCCCATATGACAATTATGAAAAACCTGATCCTTGCGCCCACCAAGGTTCTGAAGATGAACAAGGAAAAGGCGGAAGAAAAGGCACAAAAGCTTCTTGAAAGAGTTGGTCTTGGAGACCGAGGCGGAAGTTATCCCGCACAGCTTTCGGGAGGACAGAAACAGAGAATTGCCATTGTAAGAGCGCTTTGCATGGAGCCCGAGGTAATTCTTTTTGACGAGCCCACATCGGCTCTTGATCCTGAAATGGTTGGAGAGGTTCTTGATGTAATGAAGGATCTTGCCAAAGCAGGAATGACCATGGCTGTGGTAACTCACGAAATGGGCTTTGCAAGAGAGGTTGCGGACAGAGTTGTGTTCATGGACGAGGGAATCATCATTGAAGAGGGAACACCCGCGGAGATATTTGACAATCCTCAAAACCCCAGACTTAAATCATTTCTTTCAAAGGTTCTTTGACGGAATAATAATTTTAATCGGTTCATTGGGTATGATCCCCATGGACCGATTTTTTTGCTTTTTGGGAAATTGCTCAATTTTGGAGTAAAACAAATATAAAAAGGCGCACTGTTGAAGGGTATAGCTTTCCCCTGCAGCCGTGGGCTGCTTTTTTACTTTTTGGGAAAGTACTCAATTTTGGAGTAAAACAAATATAAAAAGGCGCACTGTTGCAGGGTGCAGCTTTCCCCTGCAGCCGTGGGCTGCTTTTTTTTATTTACCTATTGACAAATTTAAAAAAATGTGTATAATAAAACTGTATCATATGAGACAGTTTTTAAAGAGAAAGAGGTGGCACAGTGAATAAGGCGCAAATTACGGCAGTTGAAAGCTGTAAGCTGTTCAAGGAGTCGGCTGATGAGGTCAGACTGCATGCCATTGAGCTTGGACATCTCAAAACACTAAAAAAATCGGAGATACTTGATACCCTTGGAGGAATATATATCATAGTTTCGGGAAAGCTTGGTATATATCACTGTGAAGACGGAAAAAATCTGTTGCTCAACACTCTCTTGGCAGGTGAAGCCTTTGGATACGCTTCGCTTTATTCGCCTGATGATGACAGATATACGGTCATAAAAGCCATAACGCCCACAGAGGTGATGTTCATTAGCGGAGAAGATGTAGAAAAGCTGATCCTCATGGACGGCAATATCGCCCTTGGCATCATCAAGGAGCTGACGGGGAAGATCAGATTTCTCAACCGCAAGCTTGATTCATTTGTTTCAAGCGATCTTAAGCATAGGCTTATGAAGTATATAAGGTCATTGCCGTACACAAACGGAAGGGCAGTGATCCCCGAAAGCATGTCAGCCCTTGCAAGAAGGCTTGGCGTTGGAAGAGCCTCCCTTTACAGACTTATGAGTGAGCTTATTTGCGAAGGAATCATCGAAAGAAACGGCAACGAAATAATATTGAAGGAAAAAACAACCAATAATATAAAACAATAAAAACAATAAAAACAATAAAAGGAGATCATTATTATGAAAAAATTATTGGCATTAACAATGGTGCTTTGCATGGTATTTTCAATAGTAGCCTGCACACCCGCATCAAACGTAACAACAACACCTACAGGAACAGAAGCTCCCGAGGGCACAGCAACTCCCGAAGGCACAACACCAACACCCGCAACCCCATCGGAGCTTGATATATTTGCGATGAAGGGCCCCACAGGCATAGGCATGGCACCCATATTCAGCGATGCAGCTGCAGGAAAAACATTTGACAAGTACAATTTCACAATTGCCGCAAATGCGCAGGAAAAGCTCAGCGATCTTATTGCTGGTAACTATGATATTGCATCAGTGCCCACAAATCTTGCCGCAACTCTTGCAAAGAAGGCGCCCGGTGTATACAAGATCGCGGCAGTAAATACTCTTGGTGTTCTCTATGTTCTTGACAGCACTGACAGTATAAAATCGGTGAATGATCTTAAGGGTAAGAAGATCTATGCAACAGGCGAGGGACAGGTTCCTCAGTTTGCTCTTGAGTATGTTCTTACAAAGAACGGACTTAAGGTTGGTACGGATGTTGAGATCGAATATCTTGCAGACGCATCCGATGTAGGAAAGCTTGTAATAGCAGGCAGCGCAGAGATCGCAATGCTTCCTCAGCCCTATGTTACACAGGTAAGCGCGAAGGCAGAAAAGGCAAAGGTTGCCCTTGATATAACAGAGGAATGGGACAAGGTTGCAGAAGAAGGAAGCCGCCTTATGACCAGCTGTGTGCTTGTAAATGCAAAGACCTATGAAAATGACAAGGAAGCTGTTGAAAGATTTATGGAAGAATTCCGTAAGTCAGTAAAGTTTGTAAATGAAAATACCGCAGAAGCCGCAAAGAATGTTGTTGAGGCAGGAATCGTTGCAGATGCAGGACTTGCGGAAAAGGCAATCCCAAAGTGTAATATCGTTTGCATTGAGGGTGAAGAAATGAAGACCTCTCTCAAAGCTCTTTATGAAGCCATTTTTGCGGTAAATTCCGCTCTTGTAGGCGGTCAGGTGCCTTCTGATGACATCTATCTTAAGTAAAATTACAAAAAACAAAACATTCAGATTAGCAGTCACAGCATTGTTTTGGTTTGCTGTATGGCAGATACTTGCAGTGATGGTTGGCAAAGAGGTTCTTTTGCCTTCTCCCAAGGCTACCTTTACGGCACTTTGGACAATGCTGTGCAGAGCTGAGTTCTATCTTTATGTTGGAAAAAGCATATTACGGGTAATGCTGGGATACTTTTTCGGAATTATTGTGGGCGTTGTATTTGGAGTTTTGTCGGTGTATTCGGGATTTGCGGAAATGATCATGTCGCCTTTGCGCTCCATAATCAAGGCAACTCCCGTTGCGTCCTTTATAATTCTTGCGTACATGTGGCTCACAAAGCCCCAGATCCCCGGGGTGATCGCAGCTCTTATTGTTATACCGATCGTATGGGGAAACATATCGGAAGGTCTTCTCAGCGTTGACAAAAAGCAGCTTGAATGTGCAAGGATATTCTCCATGGGCTTTTTCAAGCGTATTTGGTATATATATCTGCCCCATATGAAGCCGTATTTTATGGCGGCGGCACTGACATCCACAGGACTTGCGTGGAAATCGGGAATAGCCGCGGAGACCCTTGTGGATCTCAGTGGTTGCATTGGAGTAATGCTTTATGATTCCAAAACATATCTCGAAAGTGCGGATCTTTTTGCCCTCACTGCAGTGGTGATTCTGCTCAGTATGCTTATAGAAAAGCTGTTTGCAGGTGTCATGGCAAGGAAAGGACGGAAAAATGATAAGGTTTGATAAGGTTTCCAAATCCTTTGGAGATAAAAAGGTAATTGACGTCTTGTCATTTGAAATATCCAAGGGCGAAAAGGTATGTCTTACAGGACCGTCGGGATCTGGAAAGACCACAGCATTGAGATTGATCATGGGCTTTGAAAAGGCGGATCAGGGAGAGGTCTTGGTGGACGGAAGGATATCTGCAGTATTTCAAGAGGATAGACTTTTCCCCACATTCACAGCCCTTGAAAATGTAAAAGCTGTGTGCGATGATGAGGGACTTGCCCTTCAAGTGCTGAAGACAGTGGGTCTTTTGGAAGACAAGGACAAGCTGATCACCCAGCTTTCAGGAGGAATGGCAAGGCGTGTTGCCATAGCAAGAGCATTGGCGTACCCATTTGATATCCTTGTGCTTGATGAGCCGTTTACGGGAATTGATGAAAGCCGTAAGAATGAGATCATCGGAGCAATTCTTGATGAGGTAAAGGATAAAACATTGATACTTGTTTCTCATGACGAAGATGAATGCAGTTTGATGTGCCGAAGAAGGATCAATGTTGAAAAATAATAAAAAAGGAGCTGTAAAAAAGCGTGATGCCCTTAGCGGAGAAATCACGTATAAATTTGCTTTATTTGATTTGCAGTAAAGAAATAATAAACGCCGGCAGATTTAAAAAATCTGTCGGCGTTTGTTATTTCGATAAATTGGAATTTTCCTAATTCCACATCATCATTTGACAAAATTGATAGGTTATTAAAAGAGATACCAAAAACATACCGAGTATATACAAAACTCTAAACCACTTCTTTTCTTTTTGCATTCTTTTTGATAAAAACACAGAAATTGCAGTCACGCAAATTGAGATAAATAACCAAAATAACGCTGTGAAATCATTAGCATTAAAGTTGTTTTCAACCATATTACCCGCTTCATCTATTACGGGACATCCACAGCCCAACCAATCGACAATAAAATGTTGATTGACTAAATTATAAGGAACAAGCAAGATGGCAAATAATAAAAGCGGTGTCAGTAGGATAGCCATCATTTTTATCGATTTCATAAAATTCACACTCCTTTGTCAAATTTTTATTTATCGTTCTGTTTATCGTCAGTTTCGCCTTTGTATTACAAAGGCATAGGGCAAAGCCCATACCCCTAAGGTTGCACGTGTCCTGAGGCTCCCTCCGGGAGGGAGCTGGCGCCGTAGGCGACTGAGGGAGAATGCGTGACAATAAAACATATCAAAACTTCAAAGTCACGCAGGCTCCTTCCACCGCTATCGCGGTCCCCGGCAGATTGTCAAGCAAGTGCAACACCAAAAAATGCTTCAAAGGGAGAAAGCCACCCCAAACATTTTTTTGGTCTTAAGTTAATAGACAAAACAATATTTTGCAAAGTTTCATTATCCAAAGAATGAAAATTGTAGCCTTTAGGAAAGAAAAATCTTAATATATCATTGGTATTTTCGTTTGTACCACGTTGCCAAG